>CAZGMU010000419.1:0-4257 GCA_964526975.1 uncultured Planctomycetaceae bacterium | reverse complement strand
ATTTGTACCCGTACCGCTCGGCCGCAGTACCTGATTCTCCCTGGTTTCGTGAAACGTGCAGTATCCCGTGACGGGCGTGGTCGCCAGACCTCGGCGACAGTTTGCTAAGAATCACAACGGATAAGTTGGGCAGGCGTCGCCACGGCTCACAAAATAACCACCGTGGCGACGCCTGCGTAGTTGAAAGGCTGATAATGCACTCGGCGTGCCAGAGTAGTCCACGCTGGCATGGTTGGAGATTTCTTTTTTGAGCGGAGGCACAGTGTCCGCGAATTTTGCCTGAAGGTCGCCCTGCTCTCTTGGAATTTTGACAGCACTTCGGTCGAGGAGAGCCAAGCAGAACGCGGACGAGCTGTTGTAGCTCTTACATTTTAGGTGCTGGCGTTGTAAATGATGCATGCATCGATGGCGGCTAGCGATCGCCCTTGGCGTGGCTGTGAGTTGGTTGATTAGTTCTGTTGTGAGGCATGGAACAATTCAGTAATATCCACGGCCTTTTCTGACTATTCGCTCTCATTCCTCGTACTCACGAGATATTGGTGTTCCACCCGTCGGGTTTCGGTATTGCGCGCCCGCGATGCCACGGTGCTGTAATCACAGCGCCAGAGTGGCGGTATGTCTGCATTATTTCAACCTTGGCAGCGATACTGTTTCCGGCGACTGGCTGCGCATTTCTCGGACGACGTAACCGCAACATGGCAGAAGTGACGGTTGCCCGAGAGTTGTCGAGGCAAGGCGTTACCGCGCTCGAAGCAGGCCAGTCGCAACAAGCCGAGGAATTGCTCAAAAAGGCCTTGGAAGCGGCGCCGGATGATGCTGCTTCGCGACGATACATGGCGGAGACCTTGTGGCGACGCGGAGCGGCGGATGATGCTATCGTGCAGATTATCGAAGCCGTTCGACTGGAGCCGTCGAATGCGACGATCGCCGTCCGCGCGGGCGAGATGTACCTTGCGGTCGGCCGGCGAGACGCGGCCCAAGCCTCCGCGGAGCGCGCGATTCGGCTTGATCCCACGATGGCGAGCGCCTGGGCACTGAGGGGCCGCTGCTTCGAGAAAATGAACCTATCGGATCGGGCTTTGGCCGACTTGGAACGCGCCGTTGCGCTGGAACCGGATCGATCCGATTTGCTGCTGGAAACGGCCACCATGTATCGGCGGCGTGGGCAAAATGCTCGTTGCCTTACGTCGATCTATCATTTGCTCGATACATATCCCTCGGGCGAGGAGCCGCAACACGTACTTGTCATGCAAGGGCAAACGCTAATGGACCTGGGGCGGCCCCAACAAGCCACGAGCGCTTTCCTGGCGGCGATTCAACATGGCCCACCCAGTGCAGACCTCTATTACAACCTGGCCCAATCTTATTCGGCGGCAGGCCACGCGACCGAAGCATCGACCGCCGCCCAGCAAGCGCTAGCGATCAATGGCGCTCACGACCCAAGCCGCCAGCTTCTTACTCAACTCGCCGCACAAGCCGCTCCGGCGGCCCCGCAACGGCGGTAACGCTATAATCGCTACATTCGCTACGGCCGCAAATTCTGGCGACGCACTTTTGCCCGGGCCTGGTTTGTAGGGTATCTTTTCGCGGGCTCTTTCTCTGCACCCCACCGCGCCCACTCTACGCCGACCATTCAGGAGATTTATCGAATGTCCAGCAGCGTGCTTTATCAAACGGAGTCGTTTGTCGATCGGCGTAAACCTGTGGACATCGAGAACCAGCCGCTCTTCGAGCGCCGCCAGTTCGCCAATAGCTACGACGAGCTGTCCCCCGAGGCGGCCGACCTGGCCCGCGCGATCGACGGCTACAAAGTGCAGCATCGCCGGCGGTTCATCACGTTCGAAGAAATGCTGTCGGTAGTCAAATCGCTGGGTTATAAGCGATAAGAAGTCCATGGTTCGTTGTCAGTTGTATTTTCTTCCACGGACAACTGACAACGGACCACGAACAAATCATTCTTCACGCGCCGTAGTGCGGCCCGTGGCGACGTCGAAGACGTAAATTGCCGGCACGAGCATCGCCCAGGTCGCGAAACCGTACGTACATACAATCAGCAAGAAGACCGAGCCATAGGTCCCCACGAGAAAACTCGTGATGGCGATCACCGTGGCCAGCGGCGCGACCAGGGCAAATGCTGTCAGCGCGCTCGATCGCAGTCGCCAGTTCAGCGCGACGTGCAGTCCCACGCTTCCGCCCACGATGAACCCCAGAAACGTAGTGAACTGATAATCGAACGAATTGCTGAACGCGAGCATGATCCGCATGCACGCAGCCACGCCCAGAAACAAAAACAGCATCGTGCCGATGCTCATCGCGATCGCTGTCCGAGAGTTGGCGTAATTCATACCCGTATGAATGCCGAGCATCGCGGCAAAGGCGTTCATCACGGCAATGCCGCACAGAATAAACACCGTGTTCTCCGTCGACACCGTGCCCGCGAGCCATAAATAGGCGCACAGGATGATCGGCAACAAAATCATTTCTTTCGCGTTGTAGAACGCGCCCCCCAGCTTGCCGAACACAATTTCCTTAGGCGATAAATCGGTTACGAGCAACAGGTCGAGGGCGCGGCTGTCGCGTTCGCTGGTCAGCGACGTCACGGCCAGGGCATTGAGCAGAATCAAGCCGACGACTAGCAGCGTGACGATCGGCTTGGCGGTCGGCGGAATCGCCGCGTCGAGAGAGTCTTTCACCGAAAGCTGTGTGATAAGCACACTCGCGCAGGCGAGAAATACAGCCCAATAGGCCAGCCGAATAATAAGGATGCGTTTGCCGTAAGCCCAGGTGCGGATTTCACGCCACAGGATGGGATTATCCCACACATTGCGCACCTTGCCGCCCGCGCCATGGATCGCCACGACGGAGTTATCGCTAGAATTTTTCGCGGCCAGTTCGACCAGCTCTCGTTCGCGCTCTTCATCGATGCGCGGAGCAATTTCGCGGCTTGGGTTCCACACACGTATCCTCAACATCGCGATGGCGTTCAGCACCGCCGAACCCAAAAGTGCCGCGATCAAATAGACGATCACTGGATCGGACCAACGAGCGCCGAGGCGACCGCTGTCGAAGATCGGTTGCGCCGCCTGTTGAACCGCCTGCCAGGGACTCATGGCGATTGCCCATGAGCGTGCGGGAATGCCAAGCCACCAGGCGCCCGTGCCCAGCGCCGCTGCGATTTCCCAGCCCACCAGCCACAAAACCAGCAGCAAGGCCGTCATCGCCAAAGCCTGAAATGTCTTCTCGCGCCATAGGGCAATCGTCGAGCCCAAGCTGCCGGCCAACAGCGCGCTGACCAGCACCACGGCCTCGACCCGCAAGATCTGCCCAGTCGACACTCCGCCCAACAGCGCGATGATCATCAGCAGCGGCACCGTGGCCACAACCAGCACGATGACCGACAACATCCCGGCCAGCAGCTTCCCTAGCACCAGCTCGCTATTCGACAGGCTGGTCAGCAGCAATAAATCGAGTGTCTTACGGTCTTTTTCAATCGCCACTGCCGAGGCGACCAAGAGCGCGGCAAACGGCATCGCCACCGCCAACTGCAGCGGCGCCAAAATCTGAAACGCCGCGGCCCCAAACCACGCCAGATCTCCGATGCTTTCCAGCCTTTGGGAGCCGACAAGCAACTGCCAGGCGGTGAGCGTCAACGCAAACAGGGCAGCCACGAAAACCGCTCGCGCGGCATAAAACGACGCCCGGCGGGGCGTAACCGCAGCTTCGCGAGTAAACATCGGGCCGATCAATCAGGCATCCTCCTGCGTAGCCATTTTCAGCACGGCGAATGTTCGCTCCGCCGCGGGACGGCTACGTTCCGAAACAGTGCCGGGTTCTTTTCTTATTTTTCGCAAACCGCCGCTGAGCGTGTCGGCCGCCAGACCGAATCTCCACCAACAAACCCAATCAATACTAAAAAGCCACTTCACCCTACCAACACGAGGTTAGCTTCGGCAAAAATCTGTCCCTTGTTGATTCCAGATAGCTACCGTAGTAGTCCGTTTGCTTTACAATCTAAGCTAGCGACGTGGCGAATCCTTCGCATGCCGCCCAATTCACTGTACCTAAATCAATATTGTTAGGCGAGGTTTTATCATGTGTGACGTGTCTTGTCGCGTGTCGGCAGGCGTTCCCGTACGGCGCCCGGCTCGGGTAGCTGGTCTTTTCGCGGCGTTGGCGCTCGTAATGGCCGCGTGGGCGGGCAATGCCCAGGCCCAGGCAATTACCACCCAAATGTTGATCGGCGATGCGGTCAATACC
>CAZGMU010000418.1:0-4257 GCA_964526975.1 uncultured Planctomycetaceae bacterium | reverse complement strand
CGCCGAGAACGCGGCGCCGGATAGATACATGGCCGAGAAGCCCATCTCCTCGATCATCCGTCCCATGAGTGCATTGGGCGCGCCCGGTGCTTGAATAGCGCCATCGGCAATCGCTTCACGCAGAAGTTGGCCAGGACTCAAAAGCGATTCCGCCATCATTTACCCGTCAATTAACACAGATACCTACTTAGAAAAATCACCTTACGCAGAAGCGCAGAGGATACGAATTTATTAACCACAAAGTACACGAAGATCACGAAGAAGAATGGATAGAGTCTTTTGCAGCCGCTTCAAAAATTTCTTTGTGTCCTTTGTGCCCTTAGTGGTTCAACTCATTTTTTCTCTGCGTCTCCGCGCCTCTGCGTGAGTTCTTTCCTCCGCATTTTATAATTTTATAGCCTAATCAGTCACTTGCTGGTAAGTGCTCAACAGAACCCCTAATGCGTCTATTCCATGACCGTAAATCCGATTACGCTGCAAGAAGCGTTTCATTAGCAACTCGAATAGATAGCCGCCCCCTCTGGGGTCGGTCCCACGGTCGCAAAAAACTCAGAATGAAACAACTGGGATGAATGGCATCGGGTGTCCCCGGCCAGAATGGCCGGGCTATATATAGCATATAGCGGTGTCGCTTTCGAAGATTGACAATGGCTTCCAAACCCGTCACTGATTTTCAGACGCAAAACGTGCCGCAGTCGGCCGGACGGCAATGGTTGGAAGTATTGCTCATCGTCCTGGTCTTCTTCATCGCCACGGGAAACCCCGCGCCCAGCGTCAATGAAACGCATTACATTGCCCGCCTGAAGCACTTTTGGAATCCCGAGTGGTGCAAGGGCGACCTGTTTCTCGAATCGACTGACACGCAAGTCGTATTCATTTGGCTCTTCGGTTGGGTAACGCGTTGGCTCTCGCTCCCGGCCACCACGTGGGTCGGACGCGTGATCGCCTGGTCGCTACTGGCTTGGTCCTGGCAACGGCTAAGTTGGCGTTTGGTACCGCAACCGCTCGCGTCCGTTCTCTCGGCCGCGCTCTTTCTCGCGCTCAACTACTACGGCCAAATGGCCGGCGAATGGGTTGTCGGCGATGTCGAAGCGAAGTGCATCGCTTACGCGTTCGTGCTAATGGCGCTGCGCGACATGGTCGATCGCCGTTGGGGAATGGTCTGCTTCCTGCTCGGCGCTGCCATCGCGTTTCATCCCATCGTCGGCGGTTGGGCCGCTGTGATTTGTGCGATGCTCTGGCTATTCTACGGACGGCACGAACAGTCTTTCACCTCGATGCTCCCCGGAATCATTGGCGGCACACTACTCGCCATCGTTGGTATCGCACCTGCTCTCTCGCTCACCTGGAACGAGCCGGCCGACATCGTCGCCGAGGCCAACCGCATCTACGTCTTCGATCGATTGCCGCATCATCTTTCGATACTCACGCTGCCCGGCAGCGAAGTCCTATCGCGATTACTGCGTCATGCGGTCGTCCTCGTCGCGCTTGCCCTCTTTGGCTTCACCGCTCGCCGCGAAACCAGCCTCCGGCCAATCGTGCGATTCGCCTGGGGCGCTGCCATCATCGCCTGCATCGGGCTGGTGATTGAACTTGCACTAACCAACGAACCACTCACAGCCGCCAAAATCCTCCGCTATTACTGGTTCCGCCTGACCGACTTCGCTGCACCGCTGGCTGTTTCGCTGCTGGTCACCAGTTGCATCGTCGCTGGCCTGAAGCAAAAGCGGGCCGGCGCTACCTTCTTATTGATCCTCGCACTCGCCTTCTCCGGTTGGTACTTGGAAGAAGCTTGCCGACCCCGAATCACCAGCCTGCTGCAACACAAGGAACCAATTCCTCCTGCCGACGCTAAGGTGACCTACTATCCAGACTGGGTCGAAGTCTGCGACTGGATCGCCGCCAACACGCCGTCCGACGCGCTCTTTCTCACGCCCCGGCTCAACCAGTCGTTCAAGTGGCGAACCGGTCGGCCCGAGGTGGTCAATCGAAAAGACATTCCGCAAGACGCTCGCGGCATCGTCGAATGGTATCGTCGCCTCAAAGACATCTATTACACCACCTATGGCGGCATCGAGCAGCCGCTCGATTCGATCGGCATGCTTGGCACCGAGCGCGTTCACGAGTTGGCGAAGAAATATCATGCGTCCTATGTGCTGATGGACCGCGGCCAATTGTTAGCGCTGCCGATCGCGTTCAAGAATGACGAATACATTGTCTATCAAATCAAAGATTGAGTTGCTCGTCACGATCGACGATTTGCCGGAACGGCTTGCGCTCGCCCTCTTGGCTGGCCCGCCGCCGCGTATCTCTCCATCGCGCATGGCTCCCGAGTTGACCTACGGCCGACACGCGGGCCCCGCCCCCCACACCGCGCGACTGGCCGCCGTCGTGCTCGTGCTATTCCGTCGCAACGGCCGCTGGCACGTGCCACTCACCGAGCGACCGCTGGCGCTTGCCCGCCACGCCGGCCAGGTCAGCCTGCCCGGCGGTGCCATCGAACCAAGAGAACCGTCACTGAATGCCGCGTTACGCGAACTGGACGAAGAGCTTGGCTTCTGCAAGCCACATCTGGTTGTCGGCCAACTGACCGACTGTTATGTTTTCGCCAGTGACTTCCTGGTCACCCCTTGGATCATCGGCTGCTATGAGCCCAACCTCCGTTGGCAACCAGACCCTCGCGAAGTCAACCGTGTCGTCGAATTGCCAATCGATGTACTGCTCGACGACGGGGCCATCGGCCAACTTAAGATCGAGCGAGGCCCCATGAACTTCAAAGCGCCATGCATCCGCGTCGGTGATACACAGGTCTGGGGCGCAACGTCCGTCATTCTGAGCGCCTTAGCAGACCTGTTAAGAACCGCCCTCACGCCCTCCACTTGATTATGCAACTGACAGTAATGCAAGACGTGCCCCGACTTGCACCGGAACACCCCGCAGGGGTTCGAGCCATTAGCCGGTGGTTGAGCGTAGCGACACCACCGGTTGCGGTGATGATCGTTCACCTCCGCGAACCCGGCAGGGTTCGCAGCAACTGCGACCCTTACAGGGTCGGCATTCCTAATTTCATGGTTATCCGGTGGTTTCGTCGCGAGTGCTCCTCAACCACCGGCTAATAGCTGCCATCCCTTCGGGATGCGTTCGACTAAAACAACTACCTACCGGAACCTAACGCGTGACCACCAAGCATTCAGAACAACCACATTCGCTGCGCGCCGTCGTCTTCGACTTGGACGGTATTCTTGCCAATACAGAAGACCTATACGAGCAAGCCGGCGAGACCGTGCTCGCGCGTCGCGGCAAGACCTACGACGCCGAGTTGCGCGAACAGATCATGGGCCGGCCAGTCGTCGACGCGATCAAAATCATGATCGACTGCCACTCGCTGACCGACTCGATCGACGATCTGATACAGGAATGCGCAGACATGCTCGTGCAGTTGATCGCCAGTTCGCTGGCGCCAATGCCGGGGGCAGTGTCTCTCATCAACGATTTGCATTCGGCTGGCATCCCTATCGCCGTCGCCACGAGTGCCACTGCCGAATATGCCGACAACGTTCTGACGCAGCTCAAACTAAAACCGTTCTTTCAATTCATTCTTACTTCGGCCGATATTCAGCGAGGCAAACCCGATCCGGAAATCTATCTGCTCGCGGCCAGTCGCCTCGGCATCCTACCGACGCAGATGATGGTCCTTGAGGACAGCGCCAACGGCTGCCGTGCCGCTGTTGCGGCCGGTGCGTACACCGTGGCAGTGCCCAACCGTCACACGAAGAACCACAACTTCCCTAACGTGCAGTTCATCGCCGATACGCTCAACGACCCGCGGATTCGCCAAGCGATCGCACTCTCTTAAGCCCGTGGGGCAGACATTCCTGTCTGCCAGAGTAACTTCCAATCGGCAGACAAGCATGTGTGCCCCACGCACCTACTCGTCTTGCCAGCAACGCCAGCATCATCGCCTCACAATGAACCGCCGATGCTCTCGATTGTGGCGCCGCGCTCCGTCTATTCGCCACCGCCGGATTCGCGGCGAATCACTCATCTATCGAAGGGCACGTTTCATGTCTCGCTACACATTCGTACTGGCTGCACTCGTTAGCCTCGCCGGACTGGCCAGCGGTGGCTGCCGTAGCTGCTCGAGTTGCCACGACTACGATCCGCCGGTTGCCAACAGCCAATATTGCCCTCCTAGCGGTTGCAATGGTTGCGGTTGCAGCGGAGGCGGTAGCTGCGGATGCAGCAGTTGTGGTTGCA
>CAZGMU010000417.1:0-4261 GCA_964526975.1 uncultured Planctomycetaceae bacterium | reverse complement strand
ACCACCTGGATGGCCGTCACGCCGCTCGTGAATATCGTGATGCTTGGCCGCGACTTGCTCGAAGGTAGTGTCGTCCCCGGCCTGGCCGTGGCGGCTGTCTGCTCGACACTGTTCTACATCGCCGCGGCAATCGCGATGGCCGCCCGAATTTTCGGTACCGACGCCATTCTCTACGGCAGCCAGGCAACCTGGTCGGACCTATTGCGACGACCGACCGAATTACAGGCAGTGCCAAGCGTACCGACCGCGATGCTCTGCCTCGCGCTCATTTTCCCCTCGACCTTCGTGCTCGCCAGCAATCTGGCTCGCACGCAAGGGCTGTCGATGGAGCAACGACTTATATTTGGGGCCGTCATCACGGCGGTCGTGTTTGGCGGCATCCCGATTCTGCTGGCCCTATTCGGAAAAATCAGCGCCGCCACAGGACTCGGCCTGCGTCGGCCTCACTTGCTCGCACTCTTCGGCGCGGCGATCCTAGGCGCCGCGCTTTGGCCCGCCGCGCATGAATCGTTCTTACTTGGCAACTGGCTGGGGCTCGCCTCGCTGAGCGACAAAAGAATCAGCGCCGCCACGGAAATACTTAAGCAGTTGCAGGCGCTGCCGTGGTGGCTCGTCGTCGTCACGCTAGGCCTCGTGCCGGCAATCTTCGAGGAGCTGACCTTTCGCGGATTCTTGTTTAGCGCTCTCCGCACAAAACTGGCCGGCTGGCCTACGATCATCGTCTCGGCCCTGCTCTTCGGCCTATTCCACGAAATCCTTTATCCGGGCCGGTTGTTTCCCAGCACATTTCTGGGCCTTGTGCTCGGCTGGGTGCGATTACAAACAGGAAGTGTATGGCCCTGCATGCTTCTGCACGCAATCAACAACAGCCTCTTACTCACCGTAAGTCATCGCCGCGACGATCTGCTGGCCCACGGCATCGGCACCGAACAACAAACCCACCTGCCACTCACGTGGCACCTGCTTGCGCTGTTGGGAACCGCCATCGGCATCGGCTTGCTTTGGATGCAATCGAGAAAAACTTCGAAACCCAATCCTATCAGGTAACAACGTCGAAATAGTCTCACGCAAAGGCGCGAAGGCGCAAAGAATACGAATTCTATTTACCACAAAGGACACAAAGATCACGAAGAAGCAATGCATCTTTGCAACTGCTTCCCAGGCACTTTGTGTCCTTCGTGTCCTTTGTGGTTCAATTCATTCTTTCTTTGCGCCTTCGCGCCTTTGCGTGAGATTCTTTAAAAGGGCGAACGGTGTGAAACATCGTAAGTTATTTGGAAGCATCATCCGACGGCAATTGTCGCACGGTGCCGGGCCGCACTGCTTCGCCGCGCTCGGCGCTGGCAACGGCCGCGAAACACAGGGCCAGGCTCGCCAGGTTGTTTCGCGCACTGTTCGTCGGTTCTCTGTTCTCTGCAATGGCCGAGAGCAGCTCGGCCATCGTGCCGTGAAAGCCATCCGGAAACCATTTGCCTTTGAGTCGCGGACGCGAAAGCCCCTCGGTCGTCGTCATCTCGACGCGTTGACATTCGTTGCTCGGGCCGGCACTGCGAATGGCACCCTCGCTGCCCACGACGAGCGTGCGATCGAGGTGGTCGAACCGCGTGAAGCCGTCGAAGATCAACGTCACCTGCGTCGATTCGTACTCGATGATCGCCTGCCCCAGGAGTGCCGGCACGATAGTTTGGGTGGCCGAGCGGGCCATCGAGGCGAAGATCCGCCGCGGCTCGGCCTCGTCCATCAAGGTGCGCACGAAGTCGAACCAATGGATCGCGAAATCGTACAAGATAAGGTGGCGGACCGATTCGAACACGGTGCCTTTGACCCAGCTATGATCCCAATGCACGTCGCAGTGAATCGCGTCGAGCGACCCCAACAGCCCGGCCCGTACTGCCTCGCGGATGTAACTGAAATGAGGCGCCCAGCGGGCGTTCTGGTTGACCGCCAGCTTGACGCCCATTTTGTCGGCCAGATCGGCGAGTCGATGCCCCACGTCCAAATCGAGCACGAACGGCTTTTGGCTGAGGACATGCTTGCGCGCTCGCAGCGCGGCTTCGACAATCGGCGGCCGCTCGGGCGGATGGGTCGTGATGTCGACCACTTCGATATCGTCGCGCGAGAGGATATCGTCGATGTTGTCGGTGGCCGACGCGTCGGGATAAAACTCGTCGCGCCGCTCGCGGGCGCGTTCGATGGCGATGTCGCACATTGCCAGAACGCGGTAGCCGGCCGCTTTGTATGCCGTGAGATGCCACTTGGTAATTCCGCCACACCCGATGAGGCCAATGCCGGGGCGATAGCGTTTGGGATCGCGCGGCCGATAGGGGAGCGACGGCGCTACGATTCGCGGCGGCTGGGGAACTTTCGCACGTCTAGGTTGTTTCTCACGCGACGTAGACATCGGCTCGTCAGAGGTTGCAAATTAGGTGATAATCGGTAACGATAGGGGCGTTAGAATTCTCGCGCAAAGACGCAGAGGCACAAAGAAAGGTCGAATAGGTTTTAACCGCTAATCGACGCTAATAATCGCTAATAGGTATTGAATCGACCTTAATTAGCGCTTTATTAGCGTCCGTTAGCGGTTAACTGTCTTTCTTTTTTCCGCACCTTAGCGCCTCTGCGCGAGACATACTTAAGTTTTTAACTGACTGGCCTCGAATCGTAACAGAATTCATGGCAAAAGATAACGGACAAAAAGCCGGCAAGCGGATCCTGCTTGTCGACGATGATGCAGAAATCATCGAATCGCTACGACTCGCATTGGAAGCGAACGGTTACACCGTGCTGGTCGCCCGGGACGGAAACCAAGGTCTCGCGCTCTCGGAGCGCGAGAACCCCGATCTTGTGATCCTGGACATGATGATGCCCAAGCGGAGCGGTTTTTTGGTGCTGGAAAAAATGCGCCGGACCCGCGAGACGCCGCTGCGCGTCATCATGATCACGGCCAACGAAGGCAGCCGGCATAAGGCCTACGCCGAGATGTTGGGCGTCGACGACTACATCCGCAAACCATTTCCGATGGATCGGTTGATCGAAAGCGTGCAACGCTTGATTGGCTAAGCACGTAGAATGTTCCGGGGCGATCGAGCCCACCGGTTGTTTTACCGGTGAGCTAGACTGATCGCGCCATCCCACCACCAGCCGCTGATCTCTTATTCGGAGCCGCTATGCGACGACTCAGCACCTACTTCCTGTTCGCTCTCTCTGTAGCCATTTTCTTGAATCAACAACTGCTCGCACAGGATGAAAAGCCAGCGAAAGAAGCAGCACCGGCCGCGAAGGGAAAACCGGAAGAGTTGCTGCGGCAAATGTCCGACTACCTGGGCGGCCTTCCCGCGTTCGCCTGCCATATCGAAGCGTCACTCGATGTCAAAGCGGAAGGCGAGGCCCCGTTCCAACAAGTCACCAAGATGACGGCACGCTTGGCGCGGCCAAATCGCCTGGCGCTGATTGTCGACGAAGGCAAGATGGGCATCACGGTTGTGAGCGACGGCAAGCAGCTTACGCAGTACCTGCCGGTGTTGAATCGGTACATGGTCAGCGAAGCGCCGAACACGTTTGCCCAGATGACCGACATCGGCGTTCCACTGAAAGCAACGATCCTCGGCACGCAGGGCAATCTCATTCCCGTCGGCGGAGACGAATACTTCCAGCGTCTCATGGCGGGGGTTATTTCGTCGAAATATGTTGGAACCGAGAAGATCGACGACGCATCCTGCCATCATTTGCGATTCACCACAGAGCACTTCGATTGGCACATCTGGATCGAAGAAGGAAAGCGGCCGGTCGTCCACAAAGTGCTGGTCGACATGTCGAAGCAATATGCGGATGAGAAGGCGTCGATCACCTACACCGTATCGTTCTCCGATTGGAACGTCGCGCCAAAGTTCAAGGATAGCGACTTCCAGTTCACTCCGCCGAAGACGGCCGAGCAAGTGGACGAATTGATCGAGCGCGAGCCGCCCCATCCGCTGTTGGGAAAGCCGGCGCCGCTATTCAAAACGGCCGATCTGGATGGCAAGCCGTTTGAATTGAAGAACCACCTGGGGAAGGATGTAGTGCTGCTCGATTTCTGGTCGACCTCCTGTGGGCCGTGCATCATGCTGATGCCGGAACTGGAGGCGGTGGCCGAGAAGTTCGCGGACCGGGGCGTGATTTATCGCGCGATCAACGGCGGCGAAGATGCCGAGTCGATCAAGGCTTTCCTCGAAGCGACCAAGATCAAGGCTCCGATCTTATTGGACCAGGAACTCAAGATCTG
>CAZGMU010000416.1:0-4270 GCA_964526975.1 uncultured Planctomycetaceae bacterium | reverse complement strand
GGCTCGCTGCTCGATTACGACGGCGTGTACCTGGCAGAAGGCCAGTGGCCAGCCAAAGCGTACTTCGACGCCATGCGTCAGGCACGCAAGCGTGACGCCGCCATGTTCATCGACTATGGCTACACACGGCCAAACGTCGTGAGCCAGGGACCGATCCAACAGGGCTCGATCGATGGCCAGGGTGCCTCGAACGAAATCTTCGGACCTCCGTCGCCAGACCAAGTGATGCCGAACGGTGCGGTTCCCGAAGAAGCGCTCCCAGCACCGGGAACGATGCCCGCGGTCGCACCGCCGATGAACCACTCGACATTCAACCCCGAGCCAAGACGCCATGAAGGACCAGCGCATCACCCGCCTGTTGCGGTTGCTGCAAACGCTTCAGTCTGGCTCCGAGAAAAATGTTGCCGCTCTGGCTGGCGCATTCCGAGTCACACGCCGCACCATCTTTCGTGATCTGAAAACCCTGCGGCAGGCTGGTATGCCGCTGGAGTACGATCCCCAAACCGAACGCTACTATGTATCGCCCACCTGGGCGATGCCGCCGACTCAACTGACGCCCGAGGAAGCGTTCGCTCTCATCGGTCTCGCCACCGAGTTTGGCCGCAATCGCAACCTGCCGTTTCATGACGCAGCCTACGATGCGGCCATTAAACTCCAAAAAACGCTCCCCAAAGCGCTGCAGCAAACCGTTCGACGCGCCGTCCGAGCAATCAAAGTGCAGCCCGGCACTCCAAGCAAGCTTGCAGACAAGGCGAACTACTACCGCCAGCTAGTCGAGGCAATTGCTCGCAGACGCGTCACCCGGATCGTCTACGGCAGCCTCACGGAATGGGAGACAATCGAAACCGAACTTCGTCCTTATCGCCTGCTTTCAGGACCGAATTTTTGCGAATTCAGCTACCATCAAACGAGAGCTGACAGACCACTAGAGCAACTTACCAAATTGCGTTCCGCGGTAGATCAAAGGACAAACCCAGTTTAGCGTCGGCCGCCAGGCCGAATCTCCCACCAACACGGTCTCCTGCAAGAACGAATAAAAGTAATTTGCTCTAGAAATACTGGCCGCGGATATACCATCCCAAATCGTTCGATTTGGACCGGCACCTGGGCAATTCTTGGCGGCTCATCCCCTCAAGTGAGCACGAAAGTCACGTCGTCGTGCGGTTTGCGCCGCTAGTCGCGCAAAACGTCTCTGAAGTAAAATGGCACAAAACGCAGCAGACGCGATTCTTGCCCGATGGCTCGCTCGAGTTCCAGGCTCAAGTTTCCGGCCTCACGGAAATCGCCTGGTGGATTCTCGGTTACGGAGATCAGGCAGAAGTGCTTCGGCCAGCCAAATTACGCCGGATTGTTGCTCAGCGCGCCAAAAACATGGCGGCCATTTACGAAGAAAGTTGCTAATTGTTTTTCTCCTTTGACGGCATCGACGGAGTTGGCAAGTCGACCCAGGTGCGGCTCTTCGAGGAAGGCCTGCGCGCACAAGGGCTGGATGTCGTTGTTTGCCGCGATCCAGGAAGCACTCCGCTGGGAGAACGCATCCGCGAGGTTCTGCTGTCAATCGACGAGAGTACCCCGATCGGCTGCCGTAGCGAAATGCTGCTCTACATGGCCGCGCGGGCACAGCTTGTCGAGCAAATCATCCAACCCGCCCTGGCAGCCGGGAAGGTCGTCGTGGCCGATCGATTCCTGTTGGCCAATGTCGTCTATCAAGGGCATGCCGGCGGCATCGACCCGCAACAAATCTGGCAAGTCGGCCGAGTGGCAACCGGGGGCCTGGTGCCCGACTGTGTTTTCGTGCTCGATATGAGTGTCGAAATAGCCAATCGCCGCCTCAACCGCTCACTCGACCGGATGGAAAGCCGCGGCGATGAGTACCGCCAGCGTGTGCGAGCCGGCTTTTTAAGCGAAGCCGCCCAGGCCTCAGGCCAAATCCACGTCATCAACGCCGGCCAATCGATCGAAGCCGTCCAAGCCGAAATCTGGCAAATCGCCACAAACCTGCTCCCGCCAACTACCCAGTAACCCACTTGGCGTAAACCCACGCACCCGCCGCTTGCGGCTTAGCGCATTCCACCCATTCCTCCCAGTCCATCTCTTCCTCCAAACTCACCTACCTCAATAACATTGACGAAATTTTTTGCCAGCATTAGAATTTTGCGCGATCACCAGCAGTGGTTGCGGTTTGCGTACGGCCCGCCCAAATGGACAACCCATCGGCGGGGCCAATCGTTGCCGATGCTGGCGTTGATCACAGCAGCGAAGGAGTATCATCCTGGTTCTACAGCAAATTACCAAGTTACGCTCCATAGTAGACAAAGAACACGAGAAGTTTAGCGTCGGCCGCCAGGCCGAATCTAAAACCAATACGTCTTCTACTGGTGCGCAAAAAAGTAAACTGCGTTAATTAACCAGGGAGATGATGCGTGGCAGGTGGGGAGCATCCAAAAACGTAGATTCAGCACGACGCCTTAACCTCATCAATACGGTGTGAAGATGGACCTCCACGAGGGCGACTTCAAGCGTTCGACACGCGCACCGGCCAAGCTCAACTTGTTCTTGGACGTGTTGGGCCGACGTGGAGACGGGTTCCACGATCTTGAGACTCTCATGGTTCCGGTTCGTCTGGCGGACCAGGTTTCCCTAACGCCCATACAGCCACACTCTTTGGCATCATCACCCGGTGAGATTCATCTAAAAGTGCAGGCCGCCTGGCCAGCCGCTTCCGCCAGCGCATTACCGGTTGTGCCGACGGAGGACGACAATCTGATCGTCAAAGCGCTCAAATTGTTTCAAGAGCGTAGCGGTTGTACGACCGGAGCTCATGTCGAGCTCGTGAAGCGAATTCCCATGGCAGCCGGCATGGGAGGCGGATCGAGCGATGCCGCTGCCGCATTGCGACTCGCGAATCGAGCCTGGAAAATTCGCTGGAGCGACAAACGATTGGCCGATCTAGCGGCTGAACTTGGCAGCGATGTTCCCTTCTTCATGGCGCCAGGAGCCGCAATTTGCCGTGGCCGCGGGGAGCGCATCGAACGGCTGAACCCTCTCCCCACGGTGAATCTCGTTATTGTCAAACCGGCCGACGCACTGGGGGCGGGAGAAGTTTACGCCGCGTTGCAGTCACTCGCGGGCAACCAGCCACCCGCCGCTAGAGGTCAATTGAAACGCTGCGTCCTGGATCTGTACCGCAATGGCTGGCGCGACGCCCAAAGGTGGATGCATAACCGGTTGCAAGCCGCCGCAAGCACGCTTTCTCCCTGCGTCGAGCAATTGCGACGCATTTTCAACGAACTGGATTTTGTGGCACATCAACTGACAGGGAGCGGTTCCGCTTATTTTGGAATATGTCGCCATGCAGCGCATGCACGGCGATTGGCCAGTATTCTTCGCACAAGGCAACTAGGGCTCGTTTACGTCACGCAAAGTTGCCACTAATTTGCGCACGGGAGCGCAAGGAGAGCGACGTGGAAATCACCGAAGTTCGCATCAAGCTCATGGAAGAGCCGGGTGAACGCCTCAAGGCGTTCTGTTCGATTACGTTCGACAACTGCTTTGTCGTGCGGGATTTGAAGATTATCGATGGCTCCAATGGCCCGTTCGTGGCCATGCCCAGCCGCAAGCTCACCACGCACTGCCCCGGCTGCGGAATGAAGAATCATCTTCGTGCCCAGTACTGCAACCAGTGTGGCAAGCGAATGTCCGACTCACGCGCTCCGAAAGACGCCGACGGCCGCGCCAAGCTCTATGCCGATATCGCCCACCCGATCAATTCCGAGTGCCGCGAAATGATTCAAGAAGTTGTGGTAAGCGAGTTTTACGAGGAAATCGAGCGAGCCAAACAGCCCGGCTATGTCTCGCGATACGACGACTTCGATTTCGAGTACAGCGATGCTCTCCGGCCAAAACAGGCTCGATTCGACAGTGCGCACGGGCTCCCGGCCGGGCAACCCAACCTCAACGCGCGGTCGTCCACAAACCCAGAAGGCATCCCCAAAAATCACTTCCGCGACGAACCTGCGCCGGGCAATTTCCGAACGAATCATAAGCCGCCGACGGGGGGCGGATCGTTCGGCGCGGGAATTTTCCCGTGAGCAATGCAGGATCGGTTTCCTTACTCGAATTCGATCCCTATCTCTTTCAAGTGCGCCGGAAGAAAAGTCCCGCGCGATTTTATCCGCGCATCCCGAATCTCCAAGTCCCCTGAAAGTGTGCCGTTTCGCTGACCGATATATCTTGTGCGGACGGTACGGTGCGGCTCTCTCTTAAGTCT
>CAZGMU010000415.1:0-4271 GCA_964526975.1 uncultured Planctomycetaceae bacterium | reverse complement strand
AAAACGCATTTGTTCTTTGATCCACTGCGGAACGCAATTTGGTAAGTTGCTCTAGCTGTTTGTGTGGCGGACTTTCGCTCGGAGGACGTGTACGATGCGGCGGCGATGATCGATCTCGTATACGACCGAAAGCGGTTCAACGATCAAGAGACGCTCGTCGGCGTCACGCGATTCGCCGACAAATTCCGGCTCATTTTGAAGAAGCGATTCCACATTCGATATTGCGGCCAGAATGGCGGTCGCCAAGGGTGGATCTGCCTTTGCAGTGGCATCGAGTAGCTTGCGATCCACCGACTTTGGCCATCGAATGCGAAACATCTAAATTCCCCGTGTTTTTTTGATGTCGGCAATGAGCTCCCCTGTGCCGCGCGTCTCCCCCAATTCGATTTCCCTTCGAATTTGTTCATCCGAGATGTCAGCAGTTAGATCGATCCACTCACCCAGATCTTCGGTTAGGCAAGGGACCAGCTTCGCTCGCACGGCTCCTGATTCATCGCATAACTCGAGTGGTTTCGTGAAATTGAGAAACAGCTTTTGCACGTTTGCATCGATCGTGACGCGTGTCATGGCTTGGGCTCCGTTGCTTTGGGTTTCCGCACTTTTTTCCGTTTGCGAGGTTTTTCTTTTGCTGGTTCTGGTTTGGCTGCGTCCCCGTGTCATCCCTCGTTCTCTCTCACTTCAAATCCTGGTCGCACTGCCGTCAACCCCATCCACTCGCGACAATTTAGTGCCTTCCTTCTAGCGTTGAAAGCACCACCCCTATGTGACTTTTTCAACAAGCTGCTAATCTTCGCTCATGAAAAAGGTACATTGACGATTTGATTTAGTCCTTGGTGGGTTGTACGCGTACCCTGAGAACTTTCACGACGCGGCGGCGCGAATCTATTTTGTAGGTGACGAGAAGAGGATTGACGATCAAGAATCGTCTGTCGGCGTCACGGGATTCGCCTACGAATTCGGGCTCGTTGTGAAGCATCGATTCGACCTTTGCCATCGCGGTCAAAATAGCAGTTAACTCAGTCGCGTCGGCCTTCGCGCTTGCTTCAAGTAGCTTTTGATTCACCGATTTCGGCCATCGAATGCGAAACATCTACAGTCCTCGCATTCTTTTGATCTCATCGATGATCTCCTGTGTGCTATATCCTTCGCCCGAGTCAATCTCTTGTTCCAATTCTTCATCGGTAAGGTCTGGAGTTAAGTCAATCCATTCCTCTTCGGCGATGTGCGGCATGGCTGGAATAAACTTCCCCACAATCGAGCCCGATTCATTACACAATTCGAGTGGTTTGGTGAAATTCAAGAACAATTGTTGCAACTGCGCATCGACTGTAACACGTGTCATGGCTTGGCCTCCGTGGCTTTGGATTTTCGTACCTTCTTCCGTCGGCGTGGCTTTTCCTTTGGAGCCTCTGATTCGGTTGCTTCTGTTTGCGGTGCGGCGTGTTCCGTGGTCGACGCGCGATTGATCGCGGCGGCGGCATTGAGTGGGTCGACGATCAGTACCGAGGCGTCTTTGGCCAATTCGGCTTCTTCGGGTGAGATCTTGCGGCCGCGGTCGTCCATTCTCATGTCGGCGTCGGCGGTGACTTTCTTGGCGACTTTCACCAGCTCGTCGTAGAGGGCGTCGCGCTCGGCGCCGTTAATGTCGCTTACCGCGCCGGAGACTTCCTTCAAGTACCTGAGGAAGATTTCGCGGCGATCCGATTGCTGCTTCACGCGCAACCGGCGGTTGAGGTACATGCCGAGTTTGCGGCCGGCGGTTTGCAGGCCGAGGCGGATTTCTTTTTGAATTTCGGGATAGCTGGCAATGGCTTCTTTGGATTCGCTCGTGAAGGGGACCCAGACGCTGGCGATGTGGACCATGACGCTCACCGGGCCGCGGGGCAGGCCGCCGCGCGATTGTTGCAGGCCATAGCTGCGCCAGTTGGTTTGCATGATGGTTTGCGTAACGGCGCAGGCGGCCTGTTGGAATTGGAGCGGTACGCGGTTGGCGTAGCGCAGCACTTCCATCGACTGGCCTTCGGCGACGTTCACGTTTTGCATCGCGGTGAGAAGGCACTCGGTTTCTTTTGGCTTGAGCGTTTTGGGCGTTTGCCGCGTGCCGAGGTTGGCCGCTTTGAGGATGCGGTCGGCCGCTTCGGAGCCGAGGCCGTTGAATGTGCTGACAAGGAACTGACGCACGGTGCGAGCGTCGGTCTCTTCGAGCAGGTCTTCGAGCAAGTCCTTGGTGACGTTCTGTGTTGCCGCCGCGCCGCCATAGGCGAGGCCGACTTCGATCACAAACGGGTTGCCGCGATAGACGGCGGGCGGACGCGTGGCCGCCGCATAAAACTCGCCGGGCACCACCTGGTGCAGCCCCTTCAGAATGAGATCTTCGCCGATGGGGCAGATGCAATCGGTCGCCGGTGGCGGAATCTTCGTGTTTTGAATGGCGTGATAGAGGGCCTCGGCTTCCTGCCGGCCCATTTTTTTGGCCCAGCCACGCGGCGAAATCTTCGCGGTCTGGCAAATCCTGCGCGCGATGCCCGACGACACGCGCGAGAAATTGTTCATCAGAAACTGCGTGATCGAAACGCCCTCGGCCTCGGTCAGCAGGGCGGCGAGCCGGCCGAGTTCGACGCCATACGGATGGGGCAGAATCTCTTTCGGCTCGGGCGGCAGCTTTTCGGCCGAGCGCTGGTAGAAGACGGTGTCTTTCGTGGGGTCGGTGTTGTCTGGATCGCGGTAGTGGAGCGAGATGTGGGGGTTGGCGATTGCCGTTTGATGGAGATACTCGTCGACGCTGCCGCGGCCGCGGATGAATTTGGCTTCGAGCTCGATCGTCACACGCGTGCCGTGCGGCGTGTCTTCCCACTCGATGCCGTGCTTCTCGCGGTACGCCTTCCCCTTCTCGCCGGGCGGGATGTCTTCGCCTTCGCCCTTGCCGTTGAGGATCTTGGCTTCGTTGCGTTTAGTGTCGATCTGAATTTCGAAGTAGTGGGCCGGCTTCTTGGCATCGATCCTCGAAACAATCTTCACCGGCTTGCCGGTCGTCTGCACGCCGTACATACCAGCCGCGCTGATGCCGATGCCCTGCTGGCCGCGGCTTTGGCGCAGTCGGTGAAACTTCGAGCCGTACAGCAGCTTGCCGAAGATCAGTGGGATTTGTTTTTTGACGATGCCGGGGCCGTTGTCTTGAATGCCCACCTTGTAGCGATCGGGTCCGGTGGCTTCGATGTGGACCCAAATCTCGGGCAGGATGCCGGCTTCTTCGCAGGCGTCGAGCGAGTTGTCGACCGCCTCCTTTACCGTCGTGAGGAGCGCCTTGCGCGGGTTGTCGAAGCCGAGGAGATGGCGGTTCTTGGCGAAGAACTCGCTGACCGAAATATCACGCTGCTTGGCGGCCATCGATTGGGCCGTGGCGCGGCGTTTGGGTTTCGCGCTAGCCGGCTTGTCGGGAGCTTTGCCATTGGATTCGGCATCGACCTCGTCGGCAGCATCGTCGATCTCTTCGTCGGCCTCGTCTTCAGCGGCGTGGGAGTCTCCGTTTCGGCTAGGTTTGAGGGCGGGGACGGGGACGCCCCGGCTCGCTTTGGTCTTTATTTTCGCCGGCTTCAGCGGCTTCTTAGTGCGTGTGGCGGCCAACCCGCTACGGAAAGACTCACCGATTCCACCGGCTCTTGCCGACACTTCTGGTAGAGCTTACCAACTCTCGTTGGGGGACGGTCTCTCCGGCCGCCCCGCTCGAACAAACCGGTGGCCGCGACCCCTACCTGCCTGCGGCTGCCCTACGCCTGCCTTTGCTACCTACCTTCGGTGACGACTCGTCGCCGCCCAATTTAAATCTGATCCGAATCGTTGGAGGTAAATCCGATGCGGTTTACGTCGCGCAGCCTGTGTGCCGCTTTGATCCTCGTGCTGGGTTCGGCCTCGCTGGTCGTTGCGTTTGAGCAGCCCGGTTGGGACGGCAAACGTCATATTAGCTACCAGCAGCAGAAAGACTTGTTCTACAACTACTACGCGCAGCCCGGCCCTTATAACGGCGCGGCGGCCGGCATGTATGTTTCGCCACGGCCAGTGCCGGCAAATGTCGGGCACACCTGGGTTACCTACCAGCCCTACATGCCGCACGAGTTCATGTACAAGCACTCGCGCTCGTACTACACGTACAACCAGGGCGCCGGCTGGCGACGCACGAATGTGCGCTACGGCACCGCCGGCCTGCGGTTGCAAGAGAACCTGGCCGACATCAAGTTCCCGATGAGCACGCACACTTGGGGACTGCACAACGA
>CAZGMU010000414.1:3383-4278 GCA_964526975.1 uncultured Planctomycetaceae bacterium | reverse complement strand
TCTTCCAACAAGTCGGCCAACTTGTACATCAGCGCGCCGCGATCACGCGCATCCATCTTTCCCCACGGGCCATTGTCGAAAGCGTCGCGAGCGGCATCGACCGCCGCATCGATGTCTTCCTTGTCGCCCTCCGCGACTTCGCAGATCACTTCTTCCGTCGCCGGATGAATCGTCTCAAACGTCTTCCCACTCGCCGCGGGAACCCACTTCCCGCCAATGAAGCACTGCGTCTGCCGAACTTGGGGCCGCCGAATCGTTTCAGTAATCGTCGCCATGGTCTGAGACCTCCTGTGCCAATACGCGTAAAGAAAAGAGGGAGCAGGGGGCTCCCGCCTGGGTTTTGCTGCTTAATTGTACTGTCGACACCGGTCCGTTGTCACCTATCAGCTTCCCCTGTGACAATGCGTGAAGCAATCCAATAGCCGTCCCAGCGGTTTGTATTTCTACAAAACTGGCGCGCAGTCTTTCGGTGCCGAATGAACTGAATCGGGATGGCAATTTGCGGCTACAAAGCTAAAATATCTTACAAGCGAACTACTTCTTGGGAGCTGCCGTGATGAAAAAAATAATTCTCGAGCCTGCGATGGAAGAGAAGTTAGAAGGTCTCGCTGGCCAGACAATCTTGTGTAATTCGGAAGGTCGCGTGCTGGGCTTTTTCTCACCATCCCACGACCGGCTAAGACCTGAAGACCTGCAGCTTGAGCCTCCTTGGTCAATTGAAGAAAGCAGGGAGCGTTGCAAAGCGCGAACTGGTAAGCCGCTTGCCGAGATACTGAATCGCCTAGGCATCCAATGAGATACCGCGTTGCATGGGCTCCCAACGCGGAAAGCGATTTAGAAGCAATACTTGCGGCGGTTGCGCGGCGAACGGAGGCTGTGGAAGCCGCTCGGGAGA
>CAZGMU010000414.1:0-3373 GCA_964526975.1 uncultured Planctomycetaceae bacterium | reverse complement strand
ATCCGTACGCATTCGGTGAATCTCGATTCGATCAAATACGAATCGGTTTTGTTCTGCCGCTTGGTGTAGAGTATGAAGTTTTCGACGATGCTCGCACGGTTATCGTGCATAGCGTTTGACGAATTGGCAGCCGCTCGGATTTCTAACGGCTGTGGGCGATCCGCTGCCTAATCAGTTCAGCAAATTCGTAAACTCAAACTTCCCCCCATCAAACAACCCGCGGTCGCTTAGCTTCAGCGCCGGAATCACGAGCAGCGCCATGAATGACAGCGTCATGTAGGGCGCCCGTAGCGATGAGCCCCACTTCTTCACAAGCTTATCGAGTTTTCCGTAAGCGTGGCCGACCTCTTCACACGTTCCCGTCGCCATCAGCCCCGCCACTGGCAGCGGCAGTACCTCGGCAACGCCCTCCTTCACACAAACTGCCGACAGCCCGCCGCCTGCGTCCATCACCAGATTGATCGCCGCCGCGATATCCTCGTCACTCGTGCCGACCGCGATCACGTTGTGCGAATCGTGCCCCACGCTCGACGCCATCGCCCCGCGCTTCAAGCCAAAGTTCCTGATGTACGCAATCGCCGGCGGCGCCTGATAATACCGATTTACCACCACCAGCTTCAAAATATCCAGCTCAAGCTGCGCGTGTTCCGTTTCGTTGACCACTTGCGCGGGAAACTCCAACCGATTCGTGATGAGTTGCCCATCCAGCGCCTCGATTACTTGCAGCTTGAGCGTCGAATCCGCGGGCACGGAAATCTCGATCTCCTTCGCCGTCACCTTCGTCGGCACGAAATTATTCACAACCCGCGGCTCCACGCGCTCGATCGTCGTCTTGCCGCCTTCCGCAACAAGCCGCCCATCGATCCATGTCCGCAACACATCGAGCTGCTCCAGCGAATCCACCTCGATGAAATCCGCCGCGTCGCCCACTCGAAGCTGCCCCACCGGCAACTTGTAATGCTCAATCGGCGTGATGCACGACGCTCGCAGCGCGTCATACAAGTCGATTCCCTTCTCAACTGCCCGCAGCACAAGCTTATTGATATGCCCCACCAGCAGCTCGTCCGGGTGTTTGTCGTCGCTGCACAGCATCACTTGCCCTGGATACTCGCCCAGCAGCGTGTGGAGCGCATCGAAATTCCGCGCGGCCGATCCTTCGCGAATCGAAATCTTGCAGCCGCATTTCACTTTGTCCAGCGCCTCGTCCTTGGTGAAGCACTCATGATCCGTCGTAATCCCAGCCGCGATGTATTTCGCTGCCTGCTCGCCGCGCAGCCCTGGCGCGTGCCCATCCACCGGCTTCCCCCGATCGTGCGCCGCCTTCACTTTCGCCAGGCATCCAGCGTCGCCATACAGAATGCCGGGGAAATTCATCATCTCGCTCAGATACAAAATCCGTGGATCGTCCAGCAACGACTCAACCTCGGCCACCGTAATCTCCGCGCCCGCCGTTTCGAACGTCGTCGCCGGCACGCACGGCGGCGCGCCAAAAAAGAACTTGAATGGCACGTGTGCCGCGTTCTCCAGCATGTATCGCACCCCCTCCACCCCCAGCACATTCCCGATCTCATGCGGATCGCTCACCGTCGCCACGGTCCCATGCACCACCGCTGCCCGGGCAAATTCGCTCGGTACTAGCATCGAGCTCTCAATATGCACATGCGCGTCGATGAACCCCGGCAGTAGATAAGTAGTAGGCTTCGCCGTGGTCTCCCGAATCGCCGCGATCCGGCCATTCTCCACGGCGACCTCCGCCGGATGAAACCGCCGGCCCAAAATGTCCACCACGTTCCCCACGACAGTAAAGCTACTAGCAGTCATAGACTCGATTTCCATTCTCTCAATTCGCCTGAAATCAACTCACCTATGCTGAAACGTCGCAGCCAGTTTTGGTAGCCACAAAAAACACAAAAAAATCCGCCGCTTCCCCTTTTCGCGTCTTTTTGTGTTTTTCGCGGCCACTCTCTTCCCTCTCTGCTGCCATCGCGCGCAACGCCAGCACACGAGTTTAACGATTTCGTAAACTTTTCCGAAAGAGTCGTCCTGGGCTGGTCGATATATCAGGGCAGGCATAGATCCAGGGGGGATCCAGGCTATTGCTGCGCGTCCTTTAGTCGCACTAGCTAGCCGGGATACCACGAGACTTAACGCTCCTCCCCCGAAGGATCGACCATGTTCCAATCCCGCCAGGCTGTCCGGCTCCACTCCTCGCTCGTCGCTTTCCTCATCGCGGCAAGCTGGACCACGTTCGCCGCCGCACAGCCAGAAGACCAATGGCGCGCCGCCGGTTCGAGCTCGACCTCTGCAGCTCGTTCGTCCGCCAACTCAGCCTCGAACCCAAACTGGCAGCTCCCCAGCAGCCAATCGAGCGCGGGTGAAACCGCCCTCCTCGGCGAAGATTCCAACCCACTGCGCAAACCGCAGCCAACCAAGCAAACGGCGAAAGCCACCGAACCACGCACTTTTCAACCGGCCGGCAACGCAGCTCCAATGAGCGCTGCCCGTACGGCTGCCAACAACCAGCAAAATCGCGTCGCTTCGCGTCCAGCGCCAGTCACCCAGGCCTACCTGGCCACGCCCGAGCAGCAAGCCAGCCGCGCCCCGGCTCACCAACAACGTCCGTTCGCTCAGCCAAACAATCGCCAGGCCGCAAACAATCAACTCCGTACCGCCCAACCGCGCAACACCATGTGGGACTCGATCAACGTCGCCTTCCAGGAGCTGCCAGCGCCGCCACAAACGCCTGCCCCCACTTCGAAGCTAGTCAAACCAGCTCAACCACAGTCGCAAGCAGCGCCAAAGCGTCAAGCCGAAAGCCTGCCGCTGTCTGGCGGCAGTAGCACTCAACTACAAGACCCCACCATGCGTTGGCCTGGCGGCCCTGGCGAATTCATCGATAGCTTCGGCGGCCCCGCCTATCAACCTTATTGCGAAGATGGTTCCTGCACGATGGGCTGTGCCGGTCCTTGCTGCGGCGACACCTGCGAACCAGGCTGCGGCTGCGAACCCGGCTGCGATTGCCCCTCCGGTTGCAGCGAAAAACCGTTCTGCATCGGCCCCGGCGACGATGAATCGTGCCATATCGTTCAGGTCCGCTGGCCAAAGTGGCAGGAAGTCGTCCTCTTCGGCGGCGTCCAAGGCTTCAAAGGCCCCTACGATCGCGAACGCGACAGCGGCAACTTCGGCTTCAACGAAGGCTTCAACATCGGTGCCAAAGTCCCATATGCCCAACTCGGCTACCAGTTCGGTTACCGTGCCGCCCAGAGCCAGCTCAACGGCGACAAAGACACCGGCATCGACCAAAACTTCAACCAGAACTTCGTCACCGCTGGTCTGTTCCACCGCCAGAGCGAAGGCCTCAACTTCGGCGTCG
>CAZGMU010000413.1:0-4284 GCA_964526975.1 uncultured Planctomycetaceae bacterium | reverse complement strand
CGTCAGGCGGGCCTGGATATCGGCCAGCATGCGTTGCTCGAGCGCGGGATCGCGCCCGAGTTGAATCCATCTTCGTGATGCGCGCGTGCGGTTTACATCGACCAGCCGCTGGCTTGGCAAGGTTTGGTCACTGTTGAATGCCGCGGGCCCGACGGTGGCTTTGATCGACTTGGGGAGATCTTCCAACTCTTTCAGCACGATGACATCGACCAGGTAGCCGTTCGGATCGGGAATCACACGAACGGTAGCGCGACGCCGGATCGATTGAAACGTGCTTTCCCAACGATTGAACGAACCCACGGAGTCCTTGCGGAAGGGTTGGAGCCAGGTTGCTCCGTCGAGGGCTGCCGTTTCGATATAGCCCTCGGTCCAGGCTTCGCCGCTTCGTCGCGCGCGTTGTTCGCGGAAGATGCGGAAATAATCATCCACCACGTCGGCGATCTGGTCCCAGGCCAGGTTCTCATCCACGACGGGAACCAGGACCGTGTTTGGCGGACAAGCCGCGGCGACTGGCATGCCTGGTTGTCCTGGGGCTGGCCCCACGATCACGCCTGGGGGCATCATTCCAGGCGCGGTGGTGACCGTTGGCGCTGCGGCGGGCGGAGCGAAGATCGCGGTTCCTTGTGGTGGTGGGCTCGGCAGCGGGATCAACTCCGGCTGCGGCTGGCCGACCGCCAGGGGCGGTGGTCCCAGCGGAATCACTTGCTGCGGTTGCCCCGATGCTTGAGCTACTCTCACCGCTGGTTCGTTGGTCAGTGAGTATGGAGGCGCTGCGAACGAAACGGGCAAAGTCGGCCCGAAAACGCTCGCGACCGAAAAAAGTCCGACCGTCAGAATAAATTGGCACTTCGTCATCGATTAGAGAGTACTTCGTGTTTATTCCGACCCCCTCGGCCAGCGACGTTGCGTTTTAGGCTTTGCTCTCATTCACGGCGGGCGAATGCGTTGCCTAAGCGGCCTTTCGATTGTTTGGCCGCATGGGCACCGATCTCGCAGGATCGCGAGGCACGGGTATTCGCCCTAGAAGAGGCAAGACGCGGCAGGGACGCCGCGGCTAGCCTTTCGCGCGGGGGCAGATCATCGGCGAAGTTGCGAAAACACGCAAGGGAGATTTGCGCGGCAATCTTGGGAATCTGCGCGATTTGCGATGCAACTTTCTCGGGAA
Source organism: uncultured Planctomycetaceae bacterium (assembly GCA_964526975.1). Classification (GTDB taxonomy): domain Bacteria; phylum Planctomycetota; class Planctomycetia; order Pirellulales; family Lacipirellulaceae; genus JABDGM01. The sequence goes on along the minus strand of CAZGMU010000413.1, from coordinate 3,119 downwards.
CGTTCCAAAAAAGCCAAGGGCGTTAGCGGCGGCGTTTACGCCACGCACCCGCCAATTCGCTCGGCTCTCAAAAGGAAAACCCAACCGTAAGAACTGGGCGTTGGTGCGCCGTTGCTTTCGATGCGGCGTTTGGATTTGCTGGTAGTGGTCGGCGTGGCCGCCGACGCTAAGGGAATGCGCGAGCGCTAGTTTATAACACGCGCCTTCGATCGGTGCCGCCCGCCAACGGCGCATATCATTGCCAATGATATCGACCAGACGATGAAGGAAGCGGCTTCGGGGACTGGAGTGATGGTAAGCAAAAGACTGCCTCCGGCCAATACCGGTGAATCGGTTTGCTGCGCTAAGGTTGAAACAATCCCTATCCACTCATACCAATGATCAAGTCCAACAGGTTCAAGGTAACCCTCCAGGGACTCAGGAACTATATTATTGATATTTCCGGCCGATCCACCTAAGTCAAATGAAGCCGGTTCCTCGTTACTTATTTGCCTACTGTTGAAAATGGTATCGCCAACCCCATTATGAAGACTGCTGCTCAAAACAGTTACGGTATTCTCAGCAGCTGAAGGATCAATCAAATGATAAAAACCGCTGGCAATGAAATATGACGGTACTGACACTTGAAATTTCACTACAAAAGTACTGAAGGCTGTACTGCCCTCTACTTCACTCCCGCGCACATGCGAAATGTCCACATTCAGATTGGCTGAATCCCCTGAGATAGACCATAGCACGGTCGTTGTGCTCGAATTGTTCTCCGTAGATGCAGAATACGCAGTCGATCCGCTTGGATCAGTCGGACTACCGATGGAATCGGAAACTTCTCCTCCGTTTCCCGGCTCTACTACCCTTGCTTCGGCCGAATATTCCGTAATCGTAAACGCCGCGAGCGATCGCGAGGTTTGACACGAAACCAACAGCAGGCCGAGAATGAATACGCTTCGGATTGTCATCGCTGATTTCCTAATGTCTCGCCCAAAAAGTTCGGGACCGAACTCGGCTATTACTTTACACGGCTCGTATTAAGTTTCCACTATGCGTTCGCTGGCGACAATCTCGGTTTGGGGCTGATTTTCCAGGGGAGGAAAAACGTTTGGGCCCTGTATGGGTGGGGCGTTGTGGCGAATGGGCTGTGGTGTTGGTGTTTTTGTTGATAGGAGACGGGGGGACGGGGGCGGGGACGCCCCGGCTCGCGGGCGATTGTTGGGGATCGATAACCTGTGCAGCTTCATTCGCTCTCAAGAGGACGCAGATGCAACATCCGGGGTTGACACGCCAGGAGTGTCGCGAGATCGATCGGAGAGCGATCGAGGATTTTGACATGTCGGGCCTCGTTCTCATGGAGAACGCTGGCCGAGGGTGTGTCGATGTACTGGAGCGGCTCGGTATCGACGGGTCTGTCGTGATCCTTTGCGGCAAGGGGAACAACGCGGGCGACGGCTTTGTCATCGCGCGGCACCTAGCGATCCGGGGTTACGAATGTCGCGTGCTGCTGCTTTGCCGGCCTGCCGAGTTGAGCGGTGATGCGGCTGCGAATTTTGCCATTTTGCAAAAGCTCGATGTGCCGATGGTCGAAGTTGGTGCAGGGAGCAGCGCGGCGCCTTTTGGGCAATCCAATACAGGTCCGCCTCGGCTCGGCGGACCTACTTCGGAATTGAGCGCCAATTCATCGAACGCCGCATGGCTCGTCGACGCTCTGCTTGGCACTGGCGCCGTCGGAGATCCACGGCCACCGTTCGACGCGGCGATCGATTGGATGAACGCTCGCTCTGCGAGCGTCAAACTTCTTGCCGTCGATGTCCCCAGCGGCCTCGACTGCGACACGGGCCAGCCGTCGGCCCACACAGTGCGTGCCGATCACACTTGCACGTTTGCGGCGATGAAGATCGGCTTCCTGCAACCGGCGGCAAAGCCATATGTCGGTATGGTTCATGTGTGCGACATCGGCGTGCCGCCAAATCCTGGGGTTTCGAAATAGAGATACTTCGAGACTCCTTAACGAACGGCGAGGTTATCTCCGCCGGGATAAACCCGGCGGCTCGCCTGTATGCCTTAATAAGATCACAGAGGAATTGTTTTTATAAACTCTCCGTGAGGTGTGTGTCCGCTGTGGCTACATGAATTGAGAAATTGCTCGAAGCGAGCCAGCACAACAAAAAAGCCGGGGCACAAGCCCCGGCTTAATATCGCACGTTCCAGGAAGAACCAAAGCGAATGGCTCGTAAATATCAGTTAGCGCCGACGACAAGCTAGGAAGGCACTGGCCGAACATAGCATCAGCAAAACCGCTGATGTCGGCTCTGGCACCTGCTGCTCAGCAGCCGCAATGCTGACAGTCGCGTCCGCGAGGAACGGATCTAGCGCTGTACCAGAAACCGTGAACCCACTTCCGCCGTTGACGAATGTCATATTCATCGACAATGAAATGGTGCCTGGAGCCAACAGCGACGCCAACGACCCACCCGTGACACTACCAAGCGCCGTGGTGAACAACGCACCGGTTCCTGGTGGGCCCATCACCCCCGAGAGCGCGCTATTGGCCATCGGCCCCTGGAGCAACAAGCTGTCGTCCGCCCCGTAGAGGCTAAAGATACCGCCGGTAAAGCTCTGAATCACCAAACTACCGCCGAATACACTTGCCGGCCCGGTTGCGCTGAGACCATTCAAGCTGAATGACGCAGAGTTCGTGTTTACATCGGGGATGTAATTAAGAAAGTCCGTATACTCGATACTGGTCGTCTGATCGCCGGTCGGCGGAGGACCAGCAGTTTGATCAACCGTTGAAAGATTTCCCAGACCGTCCATCCCGACATTGGGCCCGGCTCCGCCCAGATTGAGCTTGATAATCGTGGCAGCTTGAGAAAAACTCGCGGCTAGGAATAGAACCGCCAACGCGGCAACGCCGCATTGAAAAACTTTAGATGTCGACTTCATTAGACTATATCTCCGCTGCAACTAGGTAGAGATCCTATTTACCCCTGCGAATCTCCACCAACCGATTATTTTCCGGCAGCTTTTTTGTTCTGCCTCTAGTTACTCTTGCGATGCTTTTCCCGCCGTTAAAAAAACAACGATCGAAACCTTTGTGCGCCCCGGCGGGTACCGGTATCCTTGCG
>CAZGMU010000412.1:4006-4313 GCA_964526975.1 uncultured Planctomycetaceae bacterium | reverse complement strand
ATCCCGAAGATCACGTGCATCTTCGCCTGATCGCGCCATGTTTTTTCTGTTGCGGGCATGTAGAGCTATCAGCTTTCGGCTATCGGCCGTCGGCCAGTAAGTTTGTTTTGGTGTCTCCTCTTGCTGACAGCCGACAGCCGACAGCCGAGAGCCCCATTTCAAAAATTCAGGAAGTACTCAGGAATCGCAATCAAGTATTTCAAATTCAGCGACCACCGCAAAACCATCTTGATCGGCAGCGCCATCATGAACAGCAGCAGGTTGGCCAGCACCATGTAACGGATGAAACCCATCTTCTGGTAAAAGC
>CAZGMU010000412.1:0-3996 GCA_964526975.1 uncultured Planctomycetaceae bacterium | reverse complement strand
AGCCCCGCATGAACGTGATCGCCATGATCGGCGGCAACGCAATGAAGTACGCCAACACCAGCAAGATGCCAGGCAGCTCGCGCCAAATAATGGCGCCCAATTGCACCAAAAACGAGCTATTCGACGGCGCGACCGGCATCGACCGGCCTAGCCACGCCCAGAACCATTCCGAAAGATTGACGTTCGTCAGCGCTTCGACCTTGTGCGCGTCCCAGGCTTCATAGGGCCCGAAGAAATTCCAGTTCGGTCCACGCAGCAGCGTTCCCAACACGATCAGCGTCACCCACAGATCGAGGAACCCGAATTGGAACATGATATACGAGAACTTGCGCTCGGCGATCGTGTAGTAGCCGTTCCCTTTCTTGTTGAAGTCGATATAGGGAATCGCCATCAGGCCCGCGACGATCAGGCTCGGCAGCACCACGCCCGCCATCCACGGATCGAAGTACACGAGCATTTCCTGCAAGCCGAGGAAGTACCACGGGGCCTTCGACGGGTTCGGCGTCTTCACGCTACTGGCCGGCTCTTCGAGCGGAGCTTGCAATAGCATCGCCCAGAAGATCAACAGCGCCGACAGCGCGATCATGCAGATCATTTCCGTGTAGACCAGATCGGGCCACACGAGCACCTTCTCGTCATCGAGCTTCTCCAAAGGCGGCTCGCCTTTGAGAGCCCGTTCGTCGTTGAGCACCGCCCGATACGTGGCCAGCCACGTAAAGTAAGCCAGCAAGAACACCAGCGCCACGATCGGCACGTTATCCGGCTTCGCCACGATCGCGTAGAAGTTCTCATCGGGCATCGAGAGGCCCAAGAACAGCAGCATCAAGTTCCAAATCGTCCAGGCAACCGCCGGCCGCACCCACCAGGCGCGGGTAAAATACAACAGCGCCAACAGCGCCGTCGTGCCAACGCTATAAATAACCGGCCCCGTCTTCGAATTGACGAACTCGCGAAACGCCAGCGGCATTTTCGGGATCATCGCCAGATTGGCCCCGGCCGCCATCGCCGCCAGCACCATGAATCCGATCGCCGCCAGGGCCCAGAATAAGGCATCGGTTAGCCGAAACTTGAAACCCGGCAAGGGAATTTCAACCAAGGTTTTCGGACCGAACTTCTGCCACATGAGCAAAGCCGCGACGCCGTTCATCGCCGCCAGGGCCACGTAGTACGGCATCAGGAACGACGAAACCATTTCCGCGAATTGTTGTGGAGATATGCCGTGCATTGTCTACTGCTAATCCGCAAGCGGATGATGTTTTCAATCCTAAAAACCGAAACGCCCTACACTATCCGCACCACTACTAGAGCGGCCCACTGATACCGCCGTCCTTGCGAACGCGCCAGAAGTGAATGGCCAACAATAGCGAAACCCCCAGCGGAATCGCGATGCAGTGCAGAATATAAAACCGGTTGAGTGTCTCCTCGCCGACGTTCCGCGCGCCCAACAGCGCAAACCTCGCGTCGGTCACCGGTGTAATCATCGGGTAGCCCAGTGTCAGTAGCTGATGGCCTGGCCCTTCATGCCCCAATAGCGGTGTCGCCCGGGCCATGTTCGAGCCGACCGTGATCGCCCATACCGCGAGTTGATCCCACGGCAACAAGTAGCCCGTGAACGACAACAGCAGCGTGAGCAACAGCAAAATAACGCCGACGACCCAGTTGAATTCGCGCGGTGGTTTATAGCTACCCGTCAAAAACACACGATACATGTGCAGCCAGACCGTAATCACCATCGCATGCGCGCCCCAACGATGGATCTCGCGCATGATGCCCAGCGAATACACGTCGCGCAGCGCCAGAATATCGTTGTACGCCCACTCGAGCGTCGGGCGGTAATAGAACATTAGCAGCACGCCCGTCACCGTTTCCACCAGAAACAGGAAGAACGTCACGCCGCCCATGCACCACGTATAAGACAGCGCGATGCCCTGCTTCTTGATCGACACCGGGTGAAGGTGCAGAAAGAAATTCGTCAGCATCACCACAATGCGATTGCGGCGATCAACCGGCATCGGGTGCCGAAAGATACTCTTCCAAATTTGAGATTCAGTAATGAATTCGCCTATGCCGGCCATGTCGCCCTACTAATTCGTCAAACTTCTTTTAATTGCAATGACTGATTTTTGCCCTGCCTTCGCCGGGCCGCCGCGCTACACCGGCAAGAAGCTCGCCGGGTCATCCCAAGCGCCCATTTCCTGCTGGAATGTGCGGCTCTTATCCACTTCGATCGAGCCGTCACTGGCAATGCTGATCGCGTACCGCTCGAGCGGACGCGGCGCCGGCCCTTCGAAGTTGATGCCATCCTTGTAAAAACCGCTACCGTGACAAGGACATTTGAACTTCTGCTCCGCCTCGAGCCAATTCGGCGTGCAGCCCAGGTGGGTGCAAACCGACTTCAGCGCGAAAATCTCCTGCTGACCGTTGTACTCGGCGTTCACGATCCACACGCCGAACTGCGCCTTGAATCGCTCCTCCACCTGCCCCGGGGGGAATTTGTCGGGCGTACCGACCGAGAACCGACTCGGTGGCTCACGCAGAATATTCGGGAACATGAACCGCACAATTCCGAGCGTGCCGGCTGTTGCCGTTGCTGCAAGCGCGGTAAACCCGACCGCGAGTGCCGACATCCCAAACAAGAACGCACGCCGCTCCGCGGCGGCTTCCTTAGCAGCAGCCTTCGTTGCGCCGGGCTTCGCATAAGCCGGCTTCACCGGCATGGGCGGAACGACGATCGCTTCTTTCGCCTTGGCTTTCCTCGCATCGGCAGCCAGCGGCGAAGCCTTGGCCTGCGCCTCGGCTTTGGTCATTGGGCCCGGCTTCACGTCCTTCCGCGCGGCCGCGAGAATGCTTTGTGTATCCGCGGGCTCCGACTTCACGGGAGCCGCTTCTTTCTTGGCGGGCGCTGGTTTCGCGGCAGGCTTGACCGCAGGCTTCTCTTTCGCAGCGGCAGGAGCTGCCTTCTCGCCCCGAGCCATCGCCATCATCTCAGCCACGCTCGGACGCGCGCCGCCGGCGGGCGGCTTCGCGGGAGCAGCCGGTTTTGCAGCCGGTTTCTCTGCCCCCGCTTCCTCCGGCGCAGCAGCAGGAGACGTCTCTTCACTGCCGCTTTTAGCATCGGCCTTACGTGCAGCAGCTAAAATATCGGCGACCGATCTCTTCTTCTCATCAGCCATCAACACACCCTTACGCCAACCCACTTTCCTAGTTGCAGGAACGTTCGGCGGGAGAAGCGCAAACCATCGTTAGCGCCGGTGCAATCACGAGTCGCGACCTCGCGAACTGGCCCGTCACCCTCTGGCAATCCATTACGCTGCAACAGTTTAAGGAGAAAACGGGCCGCCACGGCAGGGGATTGTGATTTTTTTCACAATCCCTCTATCCCTTGTTTATTCCTTGCAGGCCTCGTTGTCAACCGCTCTTTTTAACTAACCGCCCTGCGTTACGCCCTACATGAACCTAGATTCTGCGGCGCGACTGCATGTCGGTAAAGGTCAAAATCATCCCCCGAACGGAATTTGTTTTCACGCGCTGCGAATCACCGCCAATCGAACGTGAACTACAACATCCAACTAGCGCACACAATTGACGCCCACCCACCTCGCGCCGAAACTGAACGATTCGCGCCTCTTAGCCTCCAACCATGGCCGAACGAATACTTTGGCTCACGCAGAGACGCGAAGGCGCAGAGTAAGGAATTGAACCACAAAGGCACGAAGATCACGAAGAAGAACGAATGAGCAGGTCTTTTTTACAGCCACTTCCGAGATTCTTGGTGTCCTTCGTGCCTTTGTGGTTCTATTCTTTCTTATCAACCCAGCAGTTCGGTGATTACCTGACCGCCGTCGACGATTTTGATGGGGCGGCCGATGCGACTCATGTTTTCGTGGTCGGCGTTGATGCCGAGCGTGGTGTAAATGGTGCGGAAGAGATCACTCACCGAAACCGGTCGTTGGGAGACGTCTTCGCCGCCGGCGTCAGTTTCGCCGATGACCTGGC
>CAZGMU010000411.1:0-4320 GCA_964526975.1 uncultured Planctomycetaceae bacterium | reverse complement strand
TCCGGTCATGTGCGGAACGTCTCTAATAGCAACGGCACCGTCCATACATGCTGGTCAGGGGGTAGCTGGCTTCGTTGAGCCGACGGTAGATGAAACTAAGTCAAAGCGCGGTCATTCCGGCCTCGGAGCCTAGCCACTTTTGGGGACCGCAGCAGAATGCGTATGCGTTCGATCGCAGCTTGCTTTTGGATGTCGATGAGCTTGCCAGGGTCCACAATAACGAGACGTCCGCTGTAACGCTCAAGAACACCATCTTTCTTCAGCTTATGGAGCACACGGTTGACGAGCTTCTCGCTTAACCCCGTTGCGTCAGAAATTTCGGTTTGAGTCAACGGAAGATATATTTTCTCCGTGGCAAGTTTTGGCCCGCATAGACGAGAGCGTATGAACAGATCTAGCAGTACATTCACGATAATGCCGCGCCCCAATTGTTCGCAGTTACTACAATGATGACTATGGCTTCGCAGCTCCGCTCTAAAGAGCAAAATCGACTTTTGCATACGAATATCAAAATGCTCGTTGGGCCATTTCACAAGGTCTTCGGGACTGGCCAAGAAAACAACAGTGTCGGTGAGTGCTTGTGCACTGTACTCCGGATTCGCAGAAAAAACGGCGCCCGGAAGCGCAAAACCAATGATTCGTCGACGACGTTCTGATAACAAAGTGAATAACGCAACCCATCCCCTCATAACAATATAACAAGGCCCTCCCTTATCACCTTCGTGGAATAGATTACATCCAGACTTCAGTGAAAGCTGCATAACCTTGCCTTGGCTACCTAAATAAAGGTACGGCCAACAATTGCAAGAAAGTGTGACCGCAGTTTGTGTGTCCGGCACTGTTATAGCTTTATGGTGTCGGCAGTCGAACACGCGGTCACAAGTCGCCAATATTGGCTTAGGTTGGTATTGTCGCCATGGGCGCGCCTGCATCCAAAAGATGAACGAGTGTTTGGGCACCCGGGCATTTTGCGAAGACTCATCAAGTTTGGAGCCCCATTAACGTTGATGTCCTCGGCGTTTCTGCTTTTTTGAATGCTCCGGCGGTTTTTGTTGCACGCCAGGCATGTTGCCAATGTGATGGGGCGCTCTTGGGCCGCCTTGATAATGATGCTGCCCAGATTGGTCCGTAGGTGCGCTCGACTTGGATCGTGGTAATTCGCCTATATGCGGAGGCACGCTGCTCTTCGGTCCGCCTTGGTAATGAGTCTGTGCAAAAGCAGGCGAAAAGAAGAATGGGAACGCAATCGCAGCGGAAAACAGTTTCTTTAACACTTTCGATCTCCTACGGTTCAGCAACGCACATGCATCGGAAGTTAGTGCGGAGAATGATTGCCATCTTTGCTTTGGATCAAGTTTGCGCGGATTGGAGCGTGGTTGGAACAGTTAGATCGCGACCACCGCATAGTCTCGCCGGCAGGGCATGTGCATGCGATTGGCAGGGTCGAGGCGGTTGACATGGGTCCCGGAACCATCACTGTCTGGAACGCTGAACTCAGACCGCTGCTGGCCTTTGCCTTGCTTTTCTCGGTAATTTCGACGACCGATGCCGCCATTTCGAAGAGTAGCACGTGAGGAAGGGCGCCAAGTCGGCGGTCTCCGGAATTTTCGACATGGACGTCGCCGTGCTCAGTGCGTTATGCTTCCTCCGTGACCGTGCATCGCTCGAGGCAGGCGGCCACGCTATCCTGTTGGCCCTCGTCGCAAATGCATTCGGCCGGCTGCCACTTGCGGCTCGACAGGACCTATTCGTTTCTGTCTTCGATCGCCGTCTCCACGATGGTCGCTGGCACATCGGGACTTCTGGCGTTCGCCACGTCGCCGCATTTCAACGGGCTGGACCGCCGCTAGTACTGGGATTGCCGGGTGCGGACCATAGCGCCACTGCCGACACGCCTCGCAGTCCGCGTCCACTTGAGACAGAGATTGAATATGTTACTCAAGCATCTTCAAACGATTTTGCAAGCGTCCTTAACGCAGATCAAGGATCACCGACCTTAACAGTCCAATGATTGAGGTAACGGCGTCGCACAAACAAATCGCACTTGCGCACAAACAAATCGCACTTGCGCATGTTAGACAAATCGATTGGAATGGCTTTCGCTCAATCGAGCGTCGATAGCAATCGCCAAGAACAAGAATGCTGGCCTGCTCTTGGCTCTTTATTTGATCACAGCAGGAGCTGTGCCTGCGTCGGCCACTGGAAGCAAGTCGACGCAGCTCAATACTAATGCCATCTATGCTATTGCACAATTCCCGTCCGCAACTTAGGCCTGACGCGGCAGAGAAATCAAACCCACACAGATTTCTATGGCGGTCCTAGATCACTTCATTGACCTTCGATGTCTCCGCACCAGCTCTGCCGGTTGATGCTCCTGCGGCGAGGCAGCGCACTCGTGTGCGTCAGGCAGTGCTGACTGAACGAGCCTTTCTGATCATTGTTCGAAATCCGCCAAAGCGCCCCTTCCCTTAAACAACCAGCACAAGCTGTCCCGCTTTCATGGTATGTTACGAATTACTTGGTCCTACCCTACTTTCGGCAGTCGGAGAGCGAGCGTGGTGGCGCGGCGTTGGTGAGGCAACCTCAAACGGCGCAGTCCTGCCAGCGTCACCTAAATTAGTCATTTCTCGATACTTGGATTCCTGGTGTAAGCAGTGCACACCAACGCTTGCGTTTCAGTCAGTTGAGTCCAACTCAAAAAGACCATGAGAGTCAGCACTCAAAAAGTCGTTCGACGAACTTTTCTGGGTCTCGTCGGGGCCATATTGGTGCTTTTTGGTGTGAATTGGATACTGATAGCGCCTTCATCTAAGGTAACTATAGCCACCGCTTTCCGCGGCAGTGGCTACGAACAGTTTGGTCAAAGATACAGAACGATTCTAGCGCGTTCCCAGGTAGACCTCGTAGTGAAGCCCACACACGGCAGTGCCGAGAATATCTCGTTACTGGGTGATGCGAACTCGCATGTCCAGGCTGGCTTTGTGCAGGGAGGGGTCTCCAGTGGAAAAGCCTTAGCTCAGGTCGTGTCGCTTGGTCGCGTAGCTTACCAACCCTTTTTCTTGCTCCAACGCGCTGACGGTAGCCGCACGGATACTGCGGATTTTCGCGGCCAAAAATTGGCTGTTGGCCCCCAAGCAAGCGAAACAAGGGCCATCGCCGTAAAGATCTTTGGTTCGGAAGATGCACCTGATTCACCGTCGTATTCCCCACTAAGCGGGGCTGTTGCGGTCAAACAATTGCGTGAGGGCAATCTTGACGGAGCTTTTATTGCCGTTTCAGATGGCTCTGCGGTCTTACGTGACGCCTTGGCTGATGGAAGCCTTAAGCCAGTTTCCTTCAAACGGGGCGATGCGTTGACCAAGCTCTTCCCTTTTCTCGTTAAGATTACAGTGCCCGCGGGCTCAATTGATTACCAAGGAAATATTCCCGCAAACGATATTGCTACGATTGGCACGACAATCGCCCTGCTGGTTCGAAGTGAGCTGCACCCCCACTTGATCAGCCTGTTGGCCCAAGCTGCAAGTGAGACCCATAGCGGAAATGGCTTCTATCAACGCGCCGGAGAGTTTCCGACTCTATCGGACCCGGAATTTGAAATGTCGGATCTTGCCCGAGATTTTTATCGCAACGGTCCAGGATATGCGACCAAATACATACCTTGGTGGGTGACTCATCATGTGCAGATAGCGTTAGCGTTTGCCATCGGTATATTGGCTGTGATCATTCCAATCGTAAACCTTGTTCCCAAGATTGTTCGTTACACGGTCCGCAGACGCGCAATTGGAAGCTACAGACGCCTCGAAGTTATCGAGGCTAGAATCGAGCGTGCTAGTCATGGTGAATTAATTGCGTTGCAAAAAGAGGTGGATTCTATTTACTTGGAAATACTCGAGATTCCGATACCCACGACCGTCATGGACCCGCTTTTTGCTTTCAAGACACACTTGAACTTAGTGCGGATGAGGGTAGCTAAGCGTCTGTCTGAGCTGTTGGTTTCCTAACATCGTAGTCACCTGACGGTACGCCACCGAAAAATCGGGCGCGGACCACAAGCGTTTGTGCGCACGAATTCGATGCGCAACACCGTCAGGACTGACCGTATGCCTAAGCGCTTTCCTGATGCTACCTTCTTCTGACGGCAGCGATATCCATCGCAAGACCGAGCGCGCTCCATGGATCATCAACCGTCGGAGATAGCCGTCGCCTCGTTTCGTGATACTTCCGAGGCGGATCTTTGCGGCTGTGCAGTGTCCAGACTCTTTCACACATTGATCAGGCGACGGCTCCTGTTTGCATAATCATCGGTTGATAGAGCCGCGT
>CAZGMU010000410.1:2463-4326 GCA_964526975.1 uncultured Planctomycetaceae bacterium | reverse complement strand
AAATCGTGCTTAGGTGTAAGAGAGAACATGGGCCGCATTTTAGCGAGGTTTTCGCATTGGGTCGAGGGTCTGCCAGCAATGCTTCTTCCACGTTCGTCTGGGCGCGAGGTGATGGAGATCGTATTGCGTTGCTTTCGCAAGCCGACTATTTTCCAACTCGCTGACATCACCACTTTTTCTTTTCTACGGAGGCGCCATGCGATACGTAATACTCGTCGCGCTGCTCTTGTCGTTGGCTTCGTCGACGCCGGCCGGGGGTGCGGAAGGCAACGCAGTTCCCATGTATCTTGTTAAGGCTACGTTGCTAGAAGTGCCCCCTGCGAAATCCAAGCAACCCACGATTGTCCTTACCGAGCCACAAGTGATGTTGGTTGCCAACCGAGAGGCAAACGTGAACGTTGGTGGGCATGTAACGCTCGGCCAGGGCAAGATTCCCAATGGCAATCTATTCCGAGTGAACGTTCAACAAATAGACAATAAGAGCGTTCGTGTATTCGGAATGCTCGAAGTTGCCCGTGCCAATACACAGCAGGATGATATTGTGTTGCGGGAGAGCTTTGCGATTCATTTCGATAAGAGCATAAGTCTCGGCAGCAAAACTCGCATTCGTGTGTCGAAGTCTTCTGATGGGGATCGCTGGTTCGAGTTGCTCGTGGACGATGCCACGAATCTAAACACTAGTAACGTTACTGCTACAGGCAGCATCGTTCGTGCCGTGCCGCAGACTAGTAATTCAGCGAGTCCCTCTTCGCCGAAATAAAAAGATGAGACTTATTGATCCAAGTCGTGATGGTCCAGGTGGACCCTTTCGCCTGCTTACTTGAAGAGCGTCGCTGGCAAACGATAACCGGGAAGGAGCAATACGCTCTGGTCGATTTCCTCCAGCCGCTTCAGGAACCGCGGATCGGTTTTGATGCCGTACTGGGCGATGAGATCCTTGGCGGTAACGCCATCTGGCAGAGAGTTGATGTCGGGCATAAAGGAAGCGACCTGAAATGTGGTCGCTATTTGGCGAAGCGGAAATCGCTTCTCGACAAGGCTGCGGCCAAAGCGACTTCCTGCCCGATCGGCAGCAATGGTTTTAAAGCTTAGGCCGGCCGGCTGTTGAGCTTGGACTAGGGCTGCTTCGATAGACGCCTCTTGTGCCTTGGCTGCGCCCAAAAGGGCCGTTTGATAGGCAGATGAGAAAAAACGTGACAGGATATCGGGTCGATCGCGCATGGTTGGTTTACCCAAAACCGCGAGACGGACGTGCCGTTCGCTGGTCGATTCCACCGTGCGAAGCATGTTCGACGCACTAGAGATATTGGCGGGCACTGCGGAGGTATCGAGCCCGATCGCCAAGCCTAACAAAAAGGCCTGGTTGGCTACTTCACCAGGCAGCTCCGCGGCGGCTTGGGCCGCTGCGCGGACGTAATAGGATGTCAGGTCATCGCCTGTGCGGCGGGTGGGCTGCTGGGAGCCCTCGATCGCGGTAATCGGCAAGCCTTTGTTTTCAATTGCCGCGCGCACGATTTGTTGCAACACGCGCCGCGTGGCCATCGCGAGGGGCGTTTCATTGGTGCGCATCAGCGCCGCGAATTGGTTGCCGGCGGGGTCGTCTGGTATCGAGCGGGCCAGCTCGCGGTAGATTTGCTCGAGTCGGCGACGCGTGACGTATTGAAGTTGCGAAACGTTGGTGATGTTCGAGCGGCGCATCTCTTCGGTGATCATCGCAATGGTGAGAGCGTTGACAGGGTCGAACTGCGTGCGAAAGTCGCTACGGCCGGCCCGGTTGTCGCCGAGCACCGGTCGCATGACGCTCAACTGCTCGGGGCTATGGGCGGCGCCGAGGCAGTGGCCTAGCTCGTGGACCAAAAACTC
>CAZGMU010000410.1:0-2453 GCA_964526975.1 uncultured Planctomycetaceae bacterium | reverse complement strand
TGCTTTCCGGCGAGTTCGAGACCGCCGGCGTCGAACTCGAGCCGCTCAGCTTCGTTGACATGAGGATTGCCCTCGCGAACCAAAATATGCGAGTGGAGCGGCCCGCGAGTCCCCGCCATGTGGATTCGCCCCCGAGCCACTTGCCATTGGCTGGTGAAGCCGATGGCAATCCTGGCTGGAGCAGGGCTAACCTCGCGCTCGAACTCGGCAAGAGAATCGAAAAAATCGTTCGTGGAATTATCTGTTTTCCAGGTGCCGACCGCGGCGACGTGGAATCCGACGCCGAAGTACTTTTCGAAGATTGCCGACGCAGCCTCGATACGCCGCTTGATGCGTTGTTCCCAAAAGCCGGGACGGCCCCGTTCTTCTTCATCAACGAGAACTTTCACGGGGATCGAGAGCTTGGGCATGCGGCTAGCACGGCCCGGCAGGTTGCGCCCTTCGGCGGCAGTGCCATCCTCTCCCAGGCCAATCTTTTGCAAGTCGACGCGGCCATCGGGCGAGCGGCCGAAGTAATACGCGCAGTTGGAGTCTAAGGTGTAGCGTTTCTGCCCACCAAGCGAGGCGAACACGATGTCGGCTTGGCCATCGAGGAACAACGGCTTGGTTTCACCCGCAGCCATGGTAAGTTGTTGTGCTTCGCCCGATTTGGGCACGAAGCGGAAACCGACCGAACTGGGAGAGCGATTGGCCAGCACGATGACATCGGCTTGGACAGGTGCGACCGCCAATACGACAAGGACCCAAGCCAGCTTGGGAAGGCTCCGAGATAAGACGTGGGCAGGTGGGCTCATGGTTCCATTTTACCCAACTTCGTTCACTTCGTTAGCAATTCGTTGAGTTCCAGCATCGCATAGAGGTCTCGTTCCCGGCCAGTTCGGGCAAATATAGCCTGGAGATTATTGAGCATTCGGCTGAGCCATTGTCGATGAGTGGTGGGCTCTAGCCATTGCGAAAGGTCGTCAGGGGCGGCGCCGGTGGTTTCGGCAATTCGCCGGGCGACATCTGGGCGGTGCAGCACTTGTCCGCCGTAAAATGGGTCGACGTACATCCACTCGGATTCGGCATGCGATAGGGAGGGCCTGCTCCGGGCTTTGATTCCGGCAAGAAAATGCCCTGGTGAATTGATGCCGCAGGCAGTGAGCCCGACTCGCTCGGCAACGCACTTATAGATCAATGCCAGTGTGATCGGCAGGCCGCGGCGCGTGCGGAGCACCTCCGGCAAGTAGCTATTGGCCGGATTGTAATAATCGTCGACATTGCCGGTGAAACCGACGACATCGAACAACACGTCGTGCAAATGGGCGAGCCGGGCCTCCGCATTCGGCGAGTGGACCCGGCGATTGACTGTGTCGGCCAGGTCGGTAATCGTCGCTTCGGCCCGTGCGACATGGGCGTCGGGTAGTTCGTGGCGGGCGATTGCAAAGGCCGCGCGAAAAAGTCCCGTGGTTGTTTCGATGCGCGACAATTCGTCGAGGAAAGCATCGTAAGCAGCGGGACGGCAGTAAGCGGGCATGATCGCAGTATATAGCCGACCCATTTTGGGTCGGTCGGGGAGCGAACGATAAGATTCGGATAAACGAGACAGGGCAGGAGCCGACCAGGATGGCCGGGCATATGGGGTCAAGTGATGCGGACCGCTTCCCACTGGGATGATTCGATGCGAGCAACGTAGAGTACGATTTTGCCTTGGCGGAAGTTCGGACGAAGGCGCTTGCCGATATCGACGATGCCTGCCGTCACGGGTTGGCCGGTGTCTATGTTAAGAACTTCATCGACCCCACGGTCGCAGATGTCGGCGACATCGAGGTAGCCGGTTACATTATACCAGTCCTCACGATTGGATCCGTAGTAGACGACCCGGCCATCGTTTTTAGTAACCATCAGGCCGATGGCGGCCAGGGCGCCGATCACGCCGTCTTCGGTGCCGCCGAGCCCTTCGAGATAAATGTTGTGCTGGGTCGCGAGTTGTCGCGCTTCGGATTGGGTGACAAGCTCGGTTTGGCAACGAATTCCCCAAGCGGAAATGGCCGGCGGCACGGTTTCGGCAACGCAAAGGCCCGGGTCGCTTCCTTCGTGTGCCCAGCTTACGACCATGCGGCGCAACGCATGCTTAAAAGTGTCGAGTGAGAACGACGCTTCCGGCTCGAACGCGATCGAGGCGCACCCGTTCTTTTTGGTGCATGGAACACGCGGGTCTTCAAGCAGTTGGTGACGCAGGATCATCCGGCCACATGCCTGGGCCGCAAGCTCCATGACCGTGAGGCGAGCCAATTGATTGGTGCCCGGGGCGTCGAGAACATCGGTATCGTCGATTCCGACGTAAATCATCGTCGACTCGACCGGAACCAGACGGCGGAGCCAACAAGGCCGGCCAAAGCGCCGCAGAGGAGGAACGATATTAGTGCAAGCGCGCCATAGTTCAGGAATTGAGTGCCACCCCATCCACCACT
>CAZGMU010000409.1:4098-4351 GCA_964526975.1 uncultured Planctomycetaceae bacterium | reverse complement strand
CCACGTCCGCCCCAAACCCTGTCACCGTATTGACGACGCCGGGCGGAAAGCCGGCCAGATCGAACAGCTTGACCAGTTCAAGGATCGAGGCGGACGCAAATTCCGACGGCTTGATGACGACCGTATTTCCCGCCGCCAGCGCCGGCGCCAGCTTCCATGCCAGCAGCAAAATCGGCGAGTTCCACGGCACGATGCAGGCGACCACCCCGAGCGGCTCGTGGCGCGTGAAGTTGAACATTTCTGCCTTGTCGGT
>CAZGMU010000409.1:2015-4066 GCA_964526975.1 uncultured Planctomycetaceae bacterium | reverse complement strand
GATCAGCTTGCCGTTGTCGCGCACCTCGATTTCAGCCAGCCGCTCGGCGTTCTCGGCCATGATCGCCGCGAACCGGCGCAGCAGCTTGCCGCGCTGCGTCGGTTTCATCTGCGCCCAGGGTCCGGACGTGAACGCAGCTTGCGCCGCCTGGACCGCTGCGTCCACGTCGGCTGGGCCACAACGCGGAATCAGCGCCCATGGCGCACCGGTGAATGGATCGAATGTCTCGATCCACTCTCCGCCGGCTGCGACCACCTGCTTGCCGTCTATCGTATTCTCAAACTTCAGCAGGCGATCACCCGTCATGCCGGCACTCCGTCAGTCGTTTACAGATACTTGGTTCCGGTCATGTAGGAGTTCTTCTCGGAGACCAGGAACGCCGCGATCCATCCCATTTCCTCGGGCCGCCCCCAACGGTTCAGCATCGTCATTCCAGCCATGGAACTGCGGACCTGATCCGCCGTTGTGCCTCGCGCCTTCGCCATACGCTCGGCGCGCGGTCCCCAGCTATCGACGGCGACGATCCCGGGGCAAAGATTGTTGACCAGGATGTTGAAGGGAGCGAGATCGTTCGCCATCAGCTTGCTGAAACCGATAATCGCCGCGTTTGGCAGCGTCGTCGAAAGGGCTCCCGGCAAGAGCATGGTGCCGGAAATACCGGAAATATTGAGAATGCGGCCGGCTTTCGATTTCTTCAGATGCGGAATCGCAAACTTCGTCGTGTAGACATACGACAGAAGATTGCGGTTGATCGACTCCTGCCAGTCTGCGGGCGTGAGGCTTTCCAGCGTTCCCGGAACCATGCCGCCGACGTTGTTGACAAGAATGTCGCAGCCGCCCAGCGCCGCTGTCGCCTCGTCGACGAACTTCCGGCAGCCATCCTCCGACATGAAATCGACCGCGATTGGCACCACCTTGACGCCGGTCTTGCGCAACTCGGCCGCGGCGCGATCAAGGTGCTCGCGCCCGCGCGCGCCGATCGCAACATTGCAACCCTCCTCTGCAAGCACTTTTGCGATTGCAAGCCCAAGCCCCTGGCTTCCGCCCGTGATCAGTGCATTTTTTCCTTTGAGACCGAGATCCATATCATCCCTCACAAATATTGCTTCACAAACGAAGCACAGGCGTTGCCAACCAGTTCCAGATGGTTGGGATTGTCATACAGCGACATGTGCGACGCATCCCCTCCGACCTGAACCAGCTGCTTTCGGGGACTGGGAATGGTTTGAAATGCCGGTACTTCAAACTCCGTCATTGTAATGTCATCGTAGGCAGACGTAACCATCAAGACCGGCGTGTAGATAATCCGCCGCATATAGGGCGTCACATCATAGCGCATGGCGTATTCGACGCTTTGCACCGTCGTCCAATGCTCATGATTAGGCGCGACGGTTTCCTTGAACCGCTTGAACACCGGCCAGGTCTCCGGCGCGGGCCATGCCGAAGGCTTTTCGTGCGGATGTGCGGAATGCGCGATCGTTCCGTGCTTGCCAGTCAGAAAACGCGAAACCCGGTCTTCGGCGATAACCTTCTGAAGCTCCCTGTACCCCACATTGGAATTCGCCCGCAGCATGTTGTAGTGCCCGTCGAGCATCGGCACCACCGACATTACACAGCGCACACGCCAGTCGTAAACGGCGATCGGAAAAACGTGCGCGCCGGCATAGGAGATACCCCACACGCCAATACGATTGGCATCGACGTCGTCCCGCAGCGACACATAGGTAATGGCGTTGATGATATCGTCGCATTGCTGCCAAGGGTCGATATGCTGGCGCGGCTCACCTGCGCTTTCGCCGAAATTGCGGTAATCGAACGTCAGCGCGGCAAATCCGGCCTTGGCGAAAAAGCCGGCATATTCGGGCTGGATCAATTCCTTCACGTAACACCAGCCGCCCCCCATCACCACGCAGGGATAGGGAGGCTTTATGCCTTCAGGCTTGTAAAAATGCCCCTTGATCTCCAAACCGTCGCTTTTGAATGTAACGATTTCCTTGTCCATCTGATCCCCTCTTGGGCACCCGCAGGACGAGCGCGCAAATGGCGGTGTC
>CAZGMU010000409.1:655-1941 GCA_964526975.1 uncultured Planctomycetaceae bacterium | reverse complement strand
GCAATAACGATATTGCAATATTACGATATCTTGCGCCGGCTGCGCCGCGGCATCCCCTTTCACGGAAAATCGGATGTCGGATCACGACAGGCGTTGCGCGTCGCAAAACGCGACCTCGCCGGAAGATCAAATGTGGGCGGCGGTGATTGCCGTCGCCGCGCGTCAGAACCGCAAGAGCCACAGGCTCAATTCCGGAAATGCCATCAGCAGGATGGTGACCAGGATCATGCAGATTACGAACGGAATGGCGCCAATAAAGATGGTGGCGAGCGATGCGTAATCCTTCGGAAGCACACCCTTCACGACATATACGGACAATCCGAAAGGCGGAGTGAGCAACCCGATTTCGATTGCGACCACGGTCACAACACCGAACCATATCTTGTTGCCGTCAAACACCTCGAGGATGGGCAACATGATCGGCAGCACAATCAGCATAATCGATACGGAATCCAGGATCATGCCGAGGAACAACAGAATGACGAAATAAACGGCAAGAAAGCCGGTCATGTCGAACCCTGCCGACACAACCCAGTCGGCCACTTTCATGGGAATGCCGGTGAGCGCGACTTGGCGCGTATAGAGATTGGCGGAAATGATCAGGAAAAGAATTGCAGCCGAGACAAAACCCGTCTCGACGATAATCGATTTGAACGCAGTCCAGTTGAGACGTTTCTTGATTAATGCAATCAGGAAAGCGATGCCGGCACCGATGGCCGCTGCTTCGGTCGGAGTGAAAACGCCGCCATAGATGCCACCGACCACGGCGACGACCAGCAGCACGATCGGCGCCAGCTTGGTCATTATCTCGCTCCAGGATGCCGGCTCGATATCGTTGGCAGCTCGAACGCTGCCGATGAGCTTCGGCGCAAACCACGCCATGCCGTAGATCATGATTGCGAAGGCAAACGACAGAATGATGCCCGGAATCACCGCCGCGATGAACAGCTTGCCGACGGATTCCTCGGCGACCAGACCGTAAATGATGAGCAACAGGCTTGGCGGAATCAGCATGCCGAGCACTGATGAGCCGGCGACGCAGCCAAGCGCAAAGCTCTTGGTATAGCCATGCCCGACCATTGCCGGTGCGGCGATACGACTGAACACGGCGGCAGAGGCAACCGAGCTGCCGACAATGCAAGCAAAGATCGCGTTTGCGAATACGGTCGCCATGCCGAGCCCACCGCGAATTTTGCGCAGCAAGGTCGCCGCAACAGCGAATGCATCGCGGCCAACGTCGGCCTTTTCCAGGATAAGGCCCATCATGATGAAGAGCGGTATTACGC
>CAZGMU010000409.1:0-645 GCA_964526975.1 uncultured Planctomycetaceae bacterium | reverse complement strand
CCACGCCGCTGGATACCGCAAGGCCCAGCGTATTGACCGCCATGAACTCGCCGCTGCGGATAACCCAGATACCGAGATATGATAAGCTCATCAGAACAATCGCAATCGGCATTCCGAGCAGCACCAGCACGATCATGGCCACCAGCGAATAGACGCCGACCTCCACTGCACGCAAATCGGCGTAGAACATGAAGGCGATAAAGCCGGCCACCCCGAGGAGGAAGACGGCGGAGATCAAGATGCTTGCGGCAGAGCTGGCATCGCTCGCGCGCGGCGGCGGATTCACTATTGTGAGAAAATTACGCGCCACCAGCTTGATCAGCTGCACCAGCGCAAACTTGAACGGCCAGACAGGGATCATGTAAGCGCCCTGCGCGCCGGCAAATTCGCCGCTCTCATACGCCTTGATGAAATCCGGCCAGGCCCAGACCAGAATTTTCAAGAA
The DNA here is from genome assembly GCA_964526975.1 of uncultured Planctomycetaceae bacterium. GTDB lineage: Bacteria > Planctomycetota > Planctomycetia > Pirellulales > Lacipirellulaceae > JABDGM01. The sequence continues at coordinate 200 of CAZGMU010000409.1, read as the reverse complement.
CAGGAATGCTCCGATGAGCATGAAAGTCAGATTGAATACGGCGGCAACGCGCGGTCGGCGCTTTTCCAGCGGAATGATAGCCAGTTCAGCGCGCACGAGGCGGCGCTCGGATACCGCGTTCGGCATCAGCAGAAGCACGGTTGCCGGAACCGACAATGCGATAAACTCAACTGCCCACGAGATCGGCGCGTTGAAGAGAT
>CAZGMU010000408.1:0-4360 GCA_964526975.1 uncultured Planctomycetaceae bacterium | reverse complement strand
CAAACCAGACAATTTTGCCGCTCGGGTCGAGCACATAGGTCCGCGGGAAGCGGCCTGTGCCGACCTGCTCGAAGGCTTTGCCGTCGGCGTCGAGTAAGTTGGGGAAATTGGCTTTCGATTGCTTGAGAACCTCTTCCGCTTCTTTCGCCGTTTTCTCGACAGCCACTCCAACGGCCGCGACACCTTGCTTGCCAAACATCTCGACCACGTCGCCTGAGACATCGGCCAGTTGTTGCTGGGCCATGCGGCGATCGGCTCTCCAGAAGACGACGACTGTCGCTTTCTTGCCAAACAAGCTGGCAAGCTTGACCTTCTTGGCATCGGCGAGTTGAGGCAGTTCGATCTCTGGCAGCATGTCGCCGACTTTCACCTTGCAGGCCGCCGCGTCACCTTTCGAGAGCAGGACCGGGGGAACGCCTACTGGTTTGCTGTCGGCACGATAGAACACGGTACGGGTGATGGGGCCGCTTTCTGCTGACGGGGCAGGGGACGCCGGTGCGGCAGCAGGGGCCGCCGTCGCAACTATCGCAGGTTGGGAATCGGAGGTGGCCGTTTGCGCAATCGCGGTCGACTTGGCTCCTGCCTGACATCCGACAAAAAACACGAGGGCTAAAAGCATCGTGATTCGGCGACAAAGGTTTTGTGTCATATCGTGCTATTCCTTGCTCGCGTTTTCGGCGGAGCGATGACGCTTAGCTGTCTAGCTTAATTCCCAGCTCTTTAAGCTGCTTCGTTTCGACCGTGCCGGGAGCGCCGGTCATGAGGTCGCTCGCCTTTTGCGTTTTGGGGAACGCGATGCAGTCGCGGATGTTGTCGAGGCCGCCGAAAAGCATGACCCAGCGGTCGATGCCCAAGGCGATGCCGCCATGGGGCGGTGCGCCATACTTGAGCGCTCGCAACAAGAAGCCGAATCGTTCGTCAGCGGTCGCTTCGTCGATGCCGAGGAGCGAGAACACTTGCTGTTGGATGTCGGGATCGTGAATCCGGATGGTGCCGCCACCGGCTTCGCTGCCGTTGATGACGAGATCGTACGCTTTCGCGCGGCAAGCGCCCGGATCGCTGGCCAGTAGATCGAAGTCCTGGTCACGCGGTGAGGTGAACGGATGGTGCATGGCTACCCAACGGCGTTCTTCGTCGTCGTAGTCGAACATCGGAAACTCAACGACCCAGGAGAAGTGCATTGCCTTGGGATCGTAGAGCTTCATCTCGGCCGCGATCTTCGTGCGGAGCGCGTAGAGCGCTTTGCAGGTGACCTTCCACGTGTCGGCCACAAACAGCAGCAGGTCGCCTGGTTCGGCGTTCAGGCGATCGCCGATTTCTTTGAGCAGCTCGGGCTTGAAATTCTTGGCGATCGTTGAGGCGAGCGTGCCGTCGCTCTCGACCTTAAACCAGGCGAGTCCTTTGGCCCCGAATTGGGCGACGTATTCGGTCAGAGCATCGATGCCGCGGCGTGAGTAGTGTTCGCCGCCCTTCTTGGCGTTGATGGCCCGCACGCGGCCGCCACTGGCGGCGACGCTGGAGAAGACGCGGAAGTCGCTTTTTGCCGCGAGGTCGGTGCAGTCGACGAGCTCGAGGTCGTAGCGCAAATCGGGCGCATCGTGGCCGTAGCGCTCCATTGCCTCGTCGTAGGTCATGCGCGGCAGCGGCAACTTCAGGTCGATTCCCAGTTCTTGCTTGGCGACTTTCTGCACGAGGCCATCGATGACGCCCATCACGTCGTCCGCATCGACAAACGCCATCTCCAAATCGAGTTGCGTGAACTCGGGTTGGCGATCGGCGCGGAGGTCTTCGTCGCGGAAGCAGCGGGCCACTTGCACATACCGGTCGTAGCCGGCCATCATCAGGATCTGCTTGTAGAGCTGCGGCGACTGCGGCAATGCGTAAAACGACCCGCGGGTAACGCGGCTCGGTACGAGGTAGTCGCGAGCGCCTTCGGGTGTGCTGCGGCCGAGGATTGGGGTTTCGACGTCGATGAAATTCTGCTGCGCGAAGTAGTCGCGCATGCTCTTGATGATGCGATCTCGCAGGAGCAGCGTCTGCTGCATCGCTGGACGCCGTAGATCGAGGTAGCGGTGCTCGAGCCGCAGCTCCTCGTTTGGCATGTCTTGCGCGTTGGCGTTCGGCGAGACCGGCGGAGTGAGGCTTTTGTTGAGGAGTTTGAAGCCGGTGACGCGCAACTCGACGTCGCCTGTCGAGAGCTTGGTGTTGGCCATTCCGGTCGGGCGCTCGGTGACTTTGCCGGTCACTTGAATCACGTACTCTGCGCGGAGTGTCTTGCTTTCGTCGATGATTGGCTGCGGCGTATCGGGCGGGTTGAATACGACCTGTGTCATTCCGTATCGATCGCGCAAATCGACAAACAACCCGCCGCCGTGATCGCGGTAACTATCTACCCAGCCGCAAAGTGTGACTTCCTTGCCGATGTGTTCGCGGCGCAATTCGCCGCACGTGTGAGTTCGCAGCACGGGCTATTTTCCTCGATGTTTGGGTAATCTGGCGATTGTAATCGGAGCCCCCGATTCGAGCTAGGGCGGAGGGCGGATCGCTGTCGCTTCGCACGGAGTTTTCCGCATAGATTCGGCGGCGATGCTACGCAGTTAACCTTAAAAAGATCTCACGCAGAGGCGCGGAGGCGCAGAGTAAGGAATGGAACCGCGAAGGCACGAAGGACACGAGGAAAGAAGGAGTATATATCTTTGACGCAGCCACTTCGAAATTCTTTGTGTCCTTCGTGCCTTGGTGGTTTTAATTGTTTTCACTTTGCGCCTTAGCGCCTCTGCGTGAGTCTCTTTTTGAAAAGGGTGAACGGCGTAGGGTGGCACCTAGCGGTGTGGCGGGCGGCCACGCCCTTCGAAGACTCAGGGTGTGCCACCCGCTTCGCGGAGCCATTCGCCTAGCCGCTGCATTCCTTCGGCGGTTGAGATGCGCGGCTGGTAGCCGAAATCGCGCCGCGCGGCCGACAGGTCGAACCAGTGCGAGGTGCTGAGCTGAGCGGCCAAGAATCGCGACATCGGCGGATCGCCACGAAGGCGCGCCAGTCGATACACAAATTCGAATGCCCCGCCGATTTGTTCGGCCGTATGTCGAGAGATGGATTTTTGCACGGGCGGCAATTGTGCGAGCGCCAGGATTTCATTGATCCACTGCCAGCAGTTCACGGCCTTTCCTTGAGAAATGAAGTAGGCTTTTCCAGCCGGAGATGATTCTGGCGACTGGCTCGCGTTCGCGAGTGCATCGGCCGCTTGCAAATGTGCGTCGGCAGCATTCTCGACATAGGTAATGTCGACGAGGTTCGCTCCGTCGCCTACTCGACGGAGCTTTCCGCTGCGGGCTCTTTGAAGCAGCCTGGGTATCAGGTGGTTGTCGCGCGGGCCCCAAATTAGATGTGGGCGGAGCGAGCAGGTGCGTAGAGCTTCGTCGTTTGCGGCCAGCACGGTTTGTTCGGCGAAGGCTTTCGTATACGAGTAGTACGCGCGGTTGGCTTCCATCCACCCGAAGTCGTACGGCTCGCTTTCATTCACGCCCGATTGACTTTTGCCTGCGAACGTGACGCTTGGGCTACTCGTGTAAACGAAACGTGTTGCGCCGGCTCGCCGGGCGGCGGCCAGCAACAGTTCGGTGCCAGTGCGGTTGATCGCGTCGTAAATGTCGCGGTTCATGCCGATACCGGCGATGGCCGCTGCGTGAAAGACGCATTCGATGCCTGCGCAGGCAGTAGCGAGCGCTGCGCTGTCGCGAATGTCGCCGCGAACGACTTCAACGCCTTTGGCGGCGAGGAGTGGATAGTCGCCGCGGCCAAAGCTGCGCACGCGATCTCCACGAGCCAGGAGCGCATCGGCGATGTACCCGCCCAAGAATCCGCCGCCGCCAGTGACCAGTGCTTGCATACCCAACAACAGCCTTCTATTCCGGTGGGGGTGGATCGTCGACACATTCCAACGAGAGTTCTTTCGCCCACTCGGTCAGTTCTTCTCTTAAAATTTTTGCGTTGTGACGAACATCAACTGGCAGTGGATTGAGCTCAGCAAATAATCGAACTGACCGAGTGTGCGTAAATCGTTGGCCAATTCGACAAAGTTCCTTCGCGATTTGTCTCTCGGCACGATCAGTGTTTGCGTTCTGCTCAAAGAATACCACCGGGAGTTGATCGCCGGGTTGCCCCAATCCGACGAGTGCCGTCCGAGCAACGTCGGGATGCGTGTTGAAAATGGCCTCTACACACTCCGTATAAAGGGGTCCATGGGCTGTTTCCAGTCCGTGCGCCTTACGGCCGCAGTACCAGAATCGCCGCAACTCATCCAAGTAGCCGACGTCACCGGTGCGGTGCCAAGGGGATTGGATTTCGGTTTTCGGATTGAGG
>CAZGMU010000407.1:4109-4363 GCA_964526975.1 uncultured Planctomycetaceae bacterium | reverse complement strand
ACCGGCTGGCACCGTCGCTACTGCAAAAAGATAAGTGGGGCCGCTGGGTCATCAGCAAAGAATTCAATCCTACGATGCTGGCCGAGGCATGCTGCAAGCTTGAGGGCTTTGAATACGATCCCAGCGACTCACTCTACTGGCAACACGGCCACTCGACCGAGCGAGACTTCATCTATGTCACCACCCAACACCTCACCGCAGAGAAGCTTCACGAGCTTAGCGACGAAGTTGGGCCGGAACGGACGCTGCTCATC
>CAZGMU010000407.1:1238-4099 GCA_964526975.1 uncultured Planctomycetaceae bacterium | reverse complement strand
GTGGATCGTTCCGTGGCAAACCAGATCGCTGGCCTAACCTAACGGTCAAGAAGATTCCAAAGCAGGTCCTAAATAGATGCGAGTGGGGGCACGACGACTACAGCCTCAAGATTGAGAATCTACCCAAGGCACCGAAGAAGCGCGGGCAGCAGGCGTTGTTCGATATGGCGGGAGGTGCCCGATGAACCGCCAAGTCAACGCTATCTCAAGCCGTTTAAGCCTTCGCGCTCCGCAGCGTGAGTCGCTGGAAATCCTGGACCGCATCACGGAGATTGCTCCTCCCAAGAAAGGCGCTGACCGCGACGCTGCACTTGCTGCGATTCGAGGTGCGTATCCGTCTGTCACCGATTTCGAACGCGAGTTCCCCTCGGTCTGCTTCGCCTTGGCCACGGGCGTCGGCAAGACCCGGCTGATGGGCGCGTTCATTAGCTATCTGCATTTGGCACACGGGGTCAAGCATTTCTTCGTCCTCGCGCCAAACCTCACGATCTACAACAAGCTGATCACCGACTTCACGCCCAACACGCCTAAGTATGTCTTCAAAGGGATCGCCGAGTTCGCGACCGATGCCCCTGCACTGATCACGGGAGATAACTACGAGTCGCAGGCCGGCTCGTTGTTCGATCAGACCGAGCGTTGCGTTGTGAATGTCTTCAATATCTCCAAAATCAACAGCGAAGTCCGCGGCGGCAAGCAGGCGCGCATCAAGCGGCTGTCCGAATACATCGGGCAGAGTTACTTCGACTACCTGGCCGGACTTGATGACCTCGTGCTGCTCATGGATGAATCGCACCGCTACCGCGCGTCGGCCGGCGTGCGTGCAATCAACGAATTGAACCCCGTGATCGGCCTCGAACTCACAGCAACGCCGTTCGTTGAGACGAGCAAAGGAGCAATACAGTTTAAGAATGTCGTGCTCGACTACCCGCTTGGCCGCGCGATGGAGGATGGATTCGTCAAAGAGCCCGCAGTCGTGACCCGCAAAGATTTCAATCCGAAGGGAATGTCGGCGGAAGCGATCGAACAGATGAAGCTCGAAGACGGCGTGCGTCTGCACGAGTCCGTGAAGGTCGATCTGGAAACCTATGCCCGCGAAACCGGCAACAAGATCGTCAAACCGTTCGTGCTGGTAATCGCCCGCGATACGACACACGCTGGTCAGCTTCTGCAGCTCATTCAATCCGACACGTTCTTCGACGGCCGATATCGCGAGAAAGTAATTCAAGTCGATTCGAGCAAAACGGGCGCGGAAGAAGACGCAATGATCCAGCGTCTGTTGGCCGTGGAAACCACCGAAGAGCCAACGGAAATTGTTATTCACGTCAACATGCTGAAAGAAGGCTGGGACGTAACGAATCTCTACACGATCGTGCCCCTGCGGGCGGCAAATGCCCGCATCCTGATCGAGCAGTCGATTGGACGAGGCCTGCGGCTTCCGTACGGCAAACGCACCGGCGTGGAGACCGTCGATCAACTGAACATTGTTGCGCACGACAAGTTTCAAGAAATCGTTGATGAAGCAAAGAAGCCAGGATCGGCCATTCGCCTGAAACAGGTCGTTCTGACCGGCGAACAGTTGGGCGAGAAAACGGTGACCGTTGTTTCGCAGCCCCAGTTGGCAAGCCAGCTGGGCATTGAAACGCCGCAGCAGACGACCAGCACCCGCGTGGCTGCATCGTCGGCTCCGCCGGCGTTCGCGTCGCCCGTCGAGCAGCAGGTTGCTCAAGTCGCCTATCAGGTGATCCGTCGACTGGAAAGCCAGCCACAAACGGTGCCGAGCGTTGCGGCGCTCAGCAAACCCGAAGTGCAAGCCAAGGTGGCCGAGCAAGTGGCCAGCCAACTGCGCCCAGCTCAGCTGCAACTGCCGGGCGTAGAAGCGGAGGTGAACGTGGCCGAAGTCGTCGCCAAGACGGCGCAGATGGTAATCGCACAGACGATCGACATCCCACGTATTCTTGTGGTTCCCACTGGCGAAGTGCGATCCGGCTTCAAACCATTCTCGCTGAATTTGACCACACTTAATTATCCAGTGCCGTCCGAGGAGCTCTGGATTCAAACGCTGCGAACACACGAGGGCAAGCTGCTAACTATGGGGCCGGGCGGAATTGAGGAATCGCGTCTGGAAGATTACGTCGTGAGTGGGTTGATCGACTTTGATGATGTTTCTTACGACAACCATGCCGATTTGCTGTACGATCTGGCCACGCAAACGGTCAATCATTTTCGCAAATATCTGTCCGAAGATGACACCCGCAAGGTGCTGCGTTGCCATCAACGTCCTATTGCCCAATTCATTCATGCCCAAATGCAGGATCACTACTGGGAGGAGTCGTCTGGCACCGAGGTCAAAGTAAGTCGCGGTTTCACCGAGCTGAAACAGTATGCTTACACCGCTCTGGAAAACGAAAAGGTGCGGGACTTCCGCTACGCGCCAAGCGACAAGAGCAACATGGCGAAGTATGTGTTCGGCGGGTTCGAGCGATGCCTGTATCCCGTTCTGAAATTTCAATCGGATTCGGAGCGGAAGCTGGCGATCATTCTCGACCGTGAATCGCAGAAGTGGTTTAAACCAGCGAAAGGGCAGTTCCAGATCTTTTATTTGTCTGGCGGCGAGCACCTGAGAAGGCGATTTATATGCTGGAACCCAAGGCATCGTCGGCAATGGAAGACCCGGCCGTCGTCGCGAAGCAAGAGAAGGCCGTCGCCTGGTGCCAACACGCTAGCGACTATTCGGCAACCTGCGGCGGCAAGCCGTGGGAATACGTTTTGATCCCCCATGATGCAGTTGCTGAAAACATGACGCTCGCGGGATTAGTTGCTCAATTCGGAGTAACCCCTGAAAACACGACACCAACGCAGTC
>CAZGMU010000407.1:0-1228 GCA_964526975.1 uncultured Planctomycetaceae bacterium | reverse complement strand
GACCAACGACCTTTGGAAAGCTTCTCCGAGACGCCCGCCTTGCAAAGAAAGTTAGTCTGCGCAAGTTCGCGGAACAGGTCGGCGTGAGCCCGACCTATCTATCGCAAGTAGAACAGGACAACGTGTCACCACCGACGGTGGACCGAGTGAAGAGGATGGCAGAACTACTTGGCGAAAACGCTGTTGAGTGGATTGGTTTAGCGGGACGTGTACCGGAAGATTTACCAGAGATTTTTCGGCAACAGCCAACCGAGATCTGCGAGCTTATTCGAGCCGCAAGCGGGCTTGCGCCCGAGCAGTTGATGCGAGTAACAAATCAACTTCGCCGCTTGAAAGACCTAAAAACTAAAATGCGTCGACAACCAAAATAGCTATTGGCGTCGTTTGGCGGCGTTGGCAACACCCTGGAGCCAAAGGCGATGGGTCACATGCGCCTCGGTACATTACCCGACACCACTCGCTGGAGGCGAGTGGTTGGGCTATTGGCCGAGGGTGGTGATGTTTCCGCTATTGCTGGCGCAACATCCACAGCTGCCCAAGAAGGCCTGGATCTCGCGCACGGTGACGCTGGTTTGTGCCACGCCACATTCTTGTTGTCGAAGTTGGTACTCGCAGCCCGTCAGGACGACTTCGCAGCGGCTCTGAATGACGCTGGAATTCTGACGCCGCGTGATCCTGGGCTGTTTGACATCGTAGGCGGTTTCAGCGAGGCGATTGACCGTCATCTTGTCGGGAATGGAAAGCGAACTGACATCGGCGAGCTGGCTCAGCTCGCAGCGGTCGAAAGTTTGACCGCTCTGATCGGAGCCAGGTCCGCCAGTCTCTTCGGCACAACAACCGCGGAAATACAGGACGCCGCATATCAACTTTCTACGAAGAAAGGATTCTCGACTCTTTCGCATGACTTCTTCTCGCGCTTCACGCAGCGGTTTCTCACCTATCACCTTGGACGCGAATTATCTAACCATGTCGGCGGCAACGGCCGGTTCGCTGATCCTTCCGAGTGCTCTGCTTTCGTCACGCAGCTCGGGGCTCACTGTCGCGAGGCAAGTGAAATTGTTCGCGAGTTTGCGGGTGGCTGGTATTCCAAGGCACACTTCGAGGATGGCATCTCTCCTCAGAAAGCTAAGAACTTTACCAACTACGCGCTGACGAAGCTCAAACGCGAACTCAAGATGCGGGGAGACCGGGATGGCTGAAAAGCATCTGGTCCTCTGCGGCGGCGCAC
>CAZGMU010000406.1:0-4375 GCA_964526975.1 uncultured Planctomycetaceae bacterium | reverse complement strand
GAAGCCGAATTTCAGCTCGGGAAACCGCCAGTAGGTTTGCACCGCGGCTCGAGAGTAGCCTTCGATCGTCAATTCGCCGTGCTTGAGCGTCCTAACAGGTAGATTATTAATCATCGAATCACAATAAGACGCAGCAGCGAATAAAAACAAATGACCGAAACACCGAGAATTTTAGCGTCGACCGCCAGGCCGAATTTCCCCCAACACCCTTACCAACCACGAAAAGAGCAATTCACTAAGCTCGCCATTGTAAAGGGGCCATGCAGAATGCGACAGCAGCGAAGTCCATAACGAGCCGCGAGCTGTTTTGTCGCCGTAGGGGGCCTACGTCCATCGGTTCCTAGCTGTCGTCCGAGAGCCCTTTGTGGTCATAATCAGAAACTACCGCCAAATTCGCCGGCAATGCCCGCTCTCCAGGCTCGACCCAGATCTCGCCGAACAGCGCTGGCTGCGCCGCACGTGCGTGCTGATGCCGCACCAACTCCAGCACGGCCAGAAACATCCCGACGAGCTTCGACTTATGAACCGTCTCTTCGAAGAACTGCGTGAATGCGACTCGACCCTCGCGGCGTAGCCGCTCGTCGATTTGCTGCATGTGGACATGAATCGGCGTGTCGTCGTAGCGAATGCTCTCCGGTCCGCTGACCGCGTGCTTCGCCTTGAGCACGCGCCCAAACGCGCTGACCAGGTCCCACAGCTCGACCTCCTGAATCGGTTGTTGGTCGGGCGAGATGTTTCTTCCCGGCAGGTCGTTGGCCAATCGAGGAAACCGCTCGCGCCATTCGCGGCTGCGCTCTTCGAGCATGCTGGCCGCGTCGCGGTACTGCTTGAATTCCAAGAGGCGGCGAACCAGCTCTTGTCGCGGGTCCTCCAGCTCGTCTGGCGCCGGCTCCTCGCCGGGCAGCACCATGTTCGATTTGATCTCAATGAGAAAGCTGGCGATTTCGAGAAAGTCGCCCACCGCGTCGACGTCGATCTGCTCCAGCACCGCGAGCGAATCCAAATACTGCTCCGTGATCTTCGCCACGCGGACATCGCACGCATCCAGCTCGTTCTTTCGCACCAAATAGAGCAACAGATCAAGCGGCCCGCGAAAGATATCGAGATCAACGCGAAATTGCATGGCAACTAACACCTGCCGAGCCCGCTTGCGGCTTATGCTTGCTTCCAGGGCAAAGCCAGACTCTACCAGATTTCGCCAAGTTCGCGGGAGACGACTAGCGCAAAAAAAGCCGGGCCACTCCGCAGAGTAACCCGGCCAATATGCTCGTGAGCCCTGTTTAGCACCCGCTCAAGGTGCAAGCTTTACCAATGCAGGGTGCTACCCAGGGCTTATGCGAGTTAAAAAGAGCTTAGGCGCTCTTTTCCTTAGCTTCTTCCTTCTGCTCTTCCTTTGGCGGAGCGGGAGCAGCCGTTTCTTCCTTGGCCGCTTCGCAAGCGCTGCAGGTCGACTCAGCGCTACCGCAGCTGCTGCAACCGCTGTCGCAGGAGCTTCCGCAGCTGCTTTCGCAACCACCACAGCCGTGGCGACGGTGGCCGCAATGCTTCTTGCAGCTGCTCTCGCAGCAATCCGACTTTGCTTCACAGCACGAAGCCTTTTCTGCACAGCAGGAGACTTCCTTCGCTTCGCAACAATCCGATTTCGCTTCGCAGCACGATGTGTTGCCACAGCAACCACCGCTACGATGCAGGCGGCTAAACAAGCCACCATGGCTGCCAGAGCTTCCGTGGCCGCCAAAGCTGCCGCGGCTTCCGTGGCTACCACGGCTGAACAAACCGCCAAAGCTGCCACCGTGGCTACCCGAGCCACCGTTGCTGCCGCAGCTACCATGACCGAAGGCGTTCGCCTGCGATTCGAGACCGACCAGAATGGCGGCCACAGCCGCCAATCCCAGCATCACTTTAAATGCATTGCGCTTCATCAAAATACCTCCAAACACATGAAAAAAAAAGTTGTAACGATCAAACCGTTTTTGTTCACTGCGAGATCGGACGGCCAACGAAGACCAGCAATTGTGCTAGCAGTTGCTCTACTGCGTTGCTTGACCGAGTGCTAGGCACTCGGTCGGCTGCCGTTCTGCGTACCGGCGAAAGCCACTTCTCCCTTCCTCGCAAACGTCCTAGAACGCGCGACCGTTATAGTCGCAGCCTCTAGGCGACCCATATCTGAACCGATCAGGTGGGTTTCGGCAAGGTGCTGAAAGGGCAGGAAAAAAATAAACTTTTTCGATTGGGTTAGATGGCGCAATGACTGCCAGCTTGCCCCCGCCATAGTCAGTAAATAGCTCAGCGTAGAAGCAGCGGGCAGAAGGGTTTTAGATAGACATAAGTGCAATGCATAAAGGCACTTATGGATGGTCTTCCGGTATGAGAAGGGCAGGGTTGTACTATGCCTGTCGTAGAAGGCGAGAGGAACGAACCAGTTCGCTTCCCAAGAATGGGTAGTTGGGAATACGACTAGGAAAAGAATCCTGTCGTTGACACTCGCAGCATCCTCTCTCAGCGAGGCTGAATAGCCGTCGGCTCCTGAGCCGTCCGAGGTGGCGAGGGGCGATTGAAACCGTCGTTCGCGCCGGCCATCGGTTGATTGTCGCCGGTCATCGCTTGTCGCGGGATGGGAACGTCTTGTCCCGTTTCAAAGTTGGTCAGCACCCAAGGCTTATCGGGCGCGGTGCCATAGGCGATTCCCGCGACTCGCCAATCGTTCTCGACAAATCGCAACAAGCAGCACAGCTCCTCGGTGCGTTCCTTTCCCGCCGCGGTGAAGCTAAGCAAACATTGCACGATAGCCTGGTCCGGCGCTGGCGTGCGCACTTCGCCAATTTGGAAAGTGGTCGTTTCGACGCCGCCGGGCGGAGAGAACTCCATGTCGTTGGTAATGATCTGCTGACGGGCTTGTGGCGTTAGCCGTGCGCTCGCGCGCTGCTTGTCGCCTTTAAGGATGGCGTCCAGCCATTCAGACGTAGCTTGGGCAATCGGGTTGGACTGTTGGCTGCTGCAGCCAGTGAAGAAAGCGATGCTGAGAATAGCTCCCCAACCAATCCGGTGAATGCCAACCATTGCCAAACTCCATTTACGCAACAGGCGTTCTTCTGAAATGCCTTGCCAGTTCAAAGTGTTCCTTTTCCATTCGGGCGGCATGCCTGCCGCCGGGGGCGAACGGGGCGGAAGTCTGGCAAAAGAATCGGCAATGGTCAATCGCGATCGTGTAAGCGTTGTGCGTATAGCCGTACCCCGGTTGCTAGCACGCAGCCAGTGTATCAACCCGCCTGCAGCCCACGATCGACCGCGTCCTGGTCGCGGCTATACACGGCTAGCGTGGCCTCGAAGGTTTCCTTCGGAATCTCCCAGACCGGCTTGTCGTCGGTGTGGGCATTGCAATGGGCCACCAGCAGGCGGTACAGAAACTTGAACAAGTGCCGCGGCACACGCAGCGAACGAAAAGCATCGATCAACCGTTCTTCCGTGATCGACTCATCGAGCAGCGAGCGCAGCGTTGGTTGCCGGCCATTGGCCCCGCAACTGCGAATCCGCGCGTTGGCCAGATCGTAAAGCGCCTGGCCGGTCCACTCCAGCGACGGGATCATGTTCTGCTTATCCATCCGGGCTCGCTGATAAAAGTCGCGATCCTCGCGCTGCATATAGTCGCCAAGCTCCCGCGGCAACAGCAGCTTTAGCCCCAACCCGGGCTGCTTGAGAAACTTGTTGTCGAGCATCGGCCACACGAGCGCCCGCATCCGCTCGACCGAGCCTGTGATCAAGTGAGGCTCATCCACACGATCGACAATCACGATCATGCCGTCGCAACCGAGCGTCTTGAGCACGCTTTGCAGCTTCGCCATTAGCTCGAAGCGATCGTCCGTGCGCTGCGACTCGGGCAGCGGTTGGTCGTCGATGTCGCGCTTCGGAAACCGCATGAGCAAGCGGCGGAGCGCCCCGGCGTGAGGTTTCAGTGCCCGCACATTGCGGGCGATCCGCCACGCGACCATCTGCCACTTCGTTAGCCGCGCGAGCCACGGCAGCCAGCCGAGCGCCACGATCACATACGGCCAAGGCGACACCAACCAATCCCAACGCTTGGTGTAAAACGCGGTTGCCGCCACGGCGGCCGTGACGACGACGCCTATGAGCTTGTCCCACCACGATTGCCAAGTCGGGTAGCGCAGCTTTCGTCGCAACCGACTCCATCGCGACACGATATTCTCACGCGTCGAATTATCGTAACAGGCCACTAGTAGCAGCAGGTCTCGCTTCTGGTGCCGATCAAGATTGCGCACGCGCTCCGCACTGATTTGGTTTGCTTCGGGGCCGGTCGGCTGTGGCACACCTAGCAGGCGATCCACTAGGCTCGTCACGCCGAGCGATAGGATCGCGT
>CAZGMU010000405.1:930-4402 GCA_964526975.1 uncultured Planctomycetaceae bacterium | reverse complement strand
GGCAAGTAACCATCGAACCCGCGGCCAAGCAGGCACGCGCGGTGGAGATCGCCACACGTGCTCAGGTTGTTCGATTGCCCGATACGCGAGCCGCCGCCGATCCAAATTGGCAGCAATCATTGCAAAAGGCGATTACCGACCTGGAACGCCGCGTATCACCTTCTCCGACGACAACCGCCGAAGTGCATCAGCATGTCAGTCTGCGAATGATGCGGCTACTGGCGGGCGATACTGAAAAGGCGCTGGAGCCTATTCCCCACATTTCGCCGTCGGAGCAAGATTATTGGTCTCGCCAGTTGTTCGCGTTGGCCACTTATCTCGATCATCATAGCCAGCCAGACGACAAACGACGTGCGGCCGCCAGCGTTACCCATTTGGAAGAAGCCGTCTCCAGTTTGCGCGACATGGGAGCCTTGTCGCTACGTAGTTTGGCGTTCTGCAAAAATGTCTACGGCTACGGTGCGATCGAACCCTATGAAACAGATACGTTCACACCAGGGCAACATGTTTCGGTGTATGTCGAAGTGGAAAACTATCACAGCACATCGAGCGAAAAAGGGTTCAATACGTCGCTGGGAACCTCGTACGAAGTGCTCGACGAACATGGAAAACGAGTCACTAGCGGCGATTTTCCCGATGTGAACGATTGCTGCCGCAGCCGCAGGCGCGACTTCCACCTTCAGCTAGGGCTCACGCTGCCCGACAACATTCCTACCGGGCGCTATCAATTGCAGGTGCTTGTGAAGGACCGCCAGAGCGACAAGATCGGCAATGCGAAGATCGCGTTCGAGATTCGCGGCGGGAAGAAATAGAAGGGGAGGATGGGAGAGGGGGAGATAGGGAGTAGAATGCTACTTTGAATCTCCCCCTCTCCTCTTCTCCCCCTCTCCCCATCTTTATATGAAACGTTACGACGCACTCGTTCTCGGAGTCGGTGGCGTCGGAAGTGCCGCTCTCTATCACTTAGCCAGGCGTGGCGTTCGCGCGCTGGGAATCGACCGTTTCAATCCGCCTCATGATCGTGGCAGCACGCATGGTCAAACGCGAGTCATTCGACAAGCCTACTACGAGCATCCAAACTACGTGCCGTTATTGCGCGAAAGTTACCGAGAGTGGTTTGATGTAGAGGAGCGAACCAGTCGCAAGTTGTTCCATCAAATTGGCCTTTTGGAAGCTGGGCCAGCCGACGGCGTTGTCGTTCCGAATGTGCTGAAAGCGGCAGATCAATATCAGATTCCTGTCGAAGCCTTAACTCCATCGCAAATCGAAGCTCGTTGGCCCGGTCTGAAAATCGACCACAGCTTTGCTGGAGCCTTTGAGCCGACAGCCGGCTATTTACTCGTGGAGGATTGTGTACGGGCGCACCTCGATCTCGCGCGGGAAGCAGGAGCTGAGGTGCTCACCCAGGCGGAAGTCGTGGGCCTCGCCGCAGATGGCACGTCGATCGTTGTCCGAACATCCGATGGAATCGAGATTGCGGCAAGCAAAGCAGTCGTGGCTGCCGGGGCGTGGTCGCCCGATTCGTTTCTGAACCTAGGCCTGGCCTGCACGGTTCGCCGCAAGTCGCTGTTTTGGTTCGACTGCAACGATCCACGGTATGAAGTCGGCAACGGCTTTCCGGTTTTTCTCTTTGAGCTACCAACAGGAATCTTTTACGGATTTCCCAAGCTGGATGATTTTGGCCTGAAGTTCGCCGAACATACCGGGGGACATGCGGTGAGCGATCCTCTGTCGGTCGACCGCGAACGCGATTGGTCGAGGTGTTGTCGCGGCTCATGCCGGGCGTTTCCACGCGGGTGACTCATCATGCCGTCTGCATGTATACGATGTCGCCGGACGAGCACTTTATTGTTGATCGACATCCGGCGTTTTCCAACGTCGTATTCGCGGCGGGGTTATCGGGGCATGGGTTCAAGTTTGTCCCCGTGTTGGGCCGGGCTCTCGCGGACCTCGCGCTCGACGAAGGTACGGACCTGCCGATCGGCTTCTTGTCGCTTGAGCGATTTGCCAAGGGATCTCGAGAGGTGTAACTCGCTGCCTGGGGCCGCTATGCTGGAGGGATGAGTGCGAGCGAGTATGAATACGATGTCATCGTTGTGGGCGCGGGCCACGCGGGAACCGAGGCTGCCCTGGCGGCAGCCCGGCTGGGCGCGAAGACCGTGTTGCTGACTACCAATTGCGACACCGTCGGCCAGATGAGCTGCAACCCGGCGATCGGCGGCGTCGGCAAGGGCCAGATCGTTCGCGAAATCGACGCCCTGGGCGGCGCGATGGGGCAAGCAATCGATGCCACAGGCATTCAGTTTCGCATGCTCAATCAGAGTAAAGGCCCGGCGATGCACAGTCCGCGTGCTCAGGCGGACAAAAAGGCCTATCAGGCGGAGATCAAGCGGCTTGTTGAAACGGCGCCGAACCTCACGTTGCGGCAGGAAGTGGTCGAGGACCTGCTGACGGAAGGGGAAGAGAATTCGTCACGCATCGTCGGTGTCCGCGTTCGCGGAGATGCAATTTATCGCGCTCGTGCCGTCGTTCTCACGACCGGAACCTTTCTGCAAGCGCTCATGCACACCGGCGAAACGAAAACACCTGGTGGCCGGGCTGGCGAAGGCACAACCGGGGGCATCAGCGCGGCGCTCGCGCGGCTGGGTTTTCGATTGGAGCGGTTCAAGACCGGCACGCCGCCGCGTCTCAATGGCCGTACGATCGACCACGATCGACTTGAACTGCAGCCGGGCGATAGCGAACCAAAACCTTTTTCGTTTTTGACCGATCGGCTCTCCGTCGAGCAGCTTCCTTGTTTCATCACCTATACCAACGAGCGCGTCCACGATTTGATCCGCGCCAATCTGCATCGGGCTCCGATGTACAGCGGACAGATCTCGTCGAGCGGTCCAAGGTACTGCCCTTCGATCGAAGACAAAGTCGTTCGGTTCGCTGAAAAGGATCGACATCAGTTATTCCTTGAGCCCGAGGGGCGGCAAACGCTCGAAGTGTATGTAAACGGTATTTCGACCAGTCTGCCGCGTGATGTGCAGGACGCGATCCTGCGCGAGATTCCCGGCCTCGAGCAGGCCTCGATTATGCGTTACGGCTATGCCGTTGAGTACGACTACGCGCCGCCCGACCAATTGCAGGCGACGTTGGAAACGAAGCGAGTGGCCGGGCTCTATTTTGCCGGCCAGATCAACGGGACCACCGGTTATGAAGAAGCGGGCGCGCAGGGTCTCATCGCAGGGGCCAATGCCGGTCTCAAGCTGCTCGGTCGGGAGCCGCTAATTTTGGATCGCAACGAAGCCTACATCGGCGTTTTGATCGACGACCTGGTGACTTGCGGCGTTGATGAACCCTACCGCATGTTCACCAGTCGCGCTGAATACCGTATCCTCTTGCGGCACGACAACGCCGATCGGCGTCTCACACCGCTGGCTCACGAGCGTGGGCTGGTCGACGAGGCTCGTTGGCGACGTTTAGA
>CAZGMU010000405.1:0-920 GCA_964526975.1 uncultured Planctomycetaceae bacterium | reverse complement strand
CGGCACTGCTCGACTCGACGTTCGTTGAAGGCGCCCCCCTTACCAAGCTTCTGCGGCGCCCGGAGGCTGGCTGGGACGATGTTGTTGCTTGCATTCCGGAGCTTTTCGCCGTCGAGCCACTTGTGGCCGAACAGGTTGTGTGCGATCAGAAGTACGCTGGGTACGTTGCCCGGCAGCAGAACGAGGTGGAGCGCCAATCACGGCTGGCGGAGAAAAGGATTCCCGACAGCTTCAGCTACGACAGGATCGCCCAGCTTCGTGCGGAAGCTCGTGAGAAGCTTTCTCGTGTGCGACCCCGCAACCTCTCGCAGGCAAGCCGCATTAGCGGCATCACCCCGGCCGACGTTGCCCTGCTAATCGTACATCTCGACGGCAAGGGAAAATCCGTCACTCCACGGTAGCTCGCCACTTCGGGCAGGTTGGGGCGGGAGCCCCGGCTACGTCTCTCCCGAAAAATAGCTAGGTCTGCGGGAAATGCGGTATTTTCGTAACGCCATCTATCCGAAGGTGTCTAAACCATTTTCCGTAAGCTTAGCGACCTGATAAAAACTGCTTTCGATTGAGCCAATTTTCCGCAAAGTATTAACCGGAAAGCAGTTGCGTCTGCCAGAACGATATTGACGCGCTCCCCTGCATAGATATAATTCGCTGGCATCTGGCAAAGCGGGTAAATTTGGCAGCCGTGGTTGAGACTGCGGGTTACGGCCTCCCCTAGAATTGTGGAAACACAGTCAACTAAGGGTTCTGCGAATGCCAGGAGTTCAAGGGTAAATTACCGCACTGAGTGCTCATGCGAGCCGGACGGCGATCTCCACCACATCGCCGACGCTGGCACGTTACGGGCAAGGATTGTCTTACCATCAGCTATGGAGAGGGGTGGTTGAGCGCATGAAAACTGTATTCACAACCGGCGAAGCCGC
>CAZGMU010000404.1:0-4412 GCA_964526975.1 uncultured Planctomycetaceae bacterium | reverse complement strand
TCGATGGTTCCGAACGTTGCTCGGTGGCTTTTGCTTGAGTGGTGGAGGAAATGGCTGCCGGGCTGGATGGCGGAGTTGGGGGCGCCTGTTGGTTCGGCGTAGCAGTCACCGCTTCCTCGACTGCGGGCTTCGCGGTCTTGGCTTCGGTTTGAGCCGGCTTGGAAGGTCCGCTCGGGAGGAGTGGCGATGTTGTTGCGGCGTTCGGTTTCTCGGCGGGAGTGGGGGGCGCTAGTGTGGTCGCGGGCTGGGGATCGGTCTTGCCCACGGGCTGCGTTGGTTTGTCAGGTCGACTACTAGCAGTCAACGTCTCTGTTTTTTCACTTCTGGCAGATACCGTGTCGTCAGGCTGAATTTTGAACTCAGCAGTCATCCTTTGAGCTTCGGCGCCGGCGGTCTGGTGCAAAAAAGTTACGCTCAAAGTGGCCTTGCGTTGGTGTCCCTTGTAAAACGACTGGACTACCGGTTCCAATAGTTCGAGCTTTTTCAAGTAAAAGCGGTCGAACACGTCAATAATGTCGCCAGGGCGGATGTTGTACCAGTCGGCAGGGCTGCCAGGCGCGACCTCAGTGACCATAATGCAGTCGCCTTTGCGGCCGAACTCTTTGCGGGCGAAATCTCGAGCCATCAATGGGGCGGGAGCATTCTTCAAAGTGAGCCCGACGCTATCCCAACTGAGATAGCGACTACCGTCCATCGCTTTAACCCATGCAAGCGGCTTCTTCGCTCGCTCGATTGCTCTAGCCGGATAGCGCCACTTTGGTGTTTCAGCCAATAGCTGCATGAAATGTATGTGGTACTCTTGGTCAGCTCGCAGAATCAACTGTCCTTCCTCGTCCCACTGAGCCCGCGATCCCATACGCTCTGCATACGCGCGAACATCCTGCTCCAATTCTTTGGGGATGTCGTAGGTGACGATGATCATACCGTCTTCGGACAGCTTCTCTTGGCTCTTTTCTGACGACGTCGTGGCCTCATTTTGTTTATTTGCTTGCGAGTCGGGCTTGGTGGTGGATGGTTCCGAACGTTGCTCGGTGGCTTTTGCTTGAGTGGTGGAGAGAATCGCTGCCGGGCTGGATGGCGGAGTTGGCGGTGCCGATGGGCTAGGCGTACGTGAGTACCGAGTACTCGGTGCGGCGGTGGATATGGTTGGTAGTGAGGCGGTGGTGGAATTCTGGCCGTTTTCCGCGACCGGCGGTCGCGGCTTTGTAGGGGAGGGTTCGTTCCACGTGCTGGCCTCGCCCCATGTGCCGGCCGAGGACGGAGTTGGAGAGGTGCCCGCCTTCGGAACGAGGACGGACCTCAGCGACTGGTCGACCAGGAGCGATTTCGTGGGGCGATCAGCTGCTTTGGATTCCTTCCACGGATCAGCGGCCGATCGCGTTACGGGAGATGCGGCGGGGTCGGTTGGGTTGCCTGGTTCAGAGGGGCTGGTGCGATCGAACGCCGCCGACAGTTGGTCCGCAGTGCTGGGGTACCGGGTACTCGGTACGGAGGCGGGTTTGCCGGATGATGCAGCGCTCGTGGTGGGCGAAGCGTTTTCCGCGACCACCGGTCGCGGCTTTGTAGGGGTGTTGGTCGTGGTGGCGGGGGTTTTCTTGTCTGGTTGGTTTGCGTCCAAGTAGCGGTTTACTTCGCTCAGTTGTTGCCGGGCGTCGAAATACTCTTGCCGGGCTTTCTCCGACTCCTTCCGCGCGGCGGCAACCGCCTGCTCATTATCGGCCGATGCACTTTTCGCTTGTTCGGCCACCGCTTTGGACTTCGCCACCTCGGCGGCCTTAAAACGAGCCTGCGCTCCCGCCGCCACTTGCTCGGTAGCCTCCTTTTGGCGACGGAACCAATCGTCTCGCTCGCTCGCGGGAATCAAGCCCTGTCGCGCGAGCTTATCCATTCCTTCGAGCGCGCTCTCTAGTTGAGGAGCTGGCTGGTAGCGATTGTTTGACGAATTGCTTGTCGGACGAGTGCGCCGTGGGGTGCTGTACCCATCTCCGGTTTTCACGGAGAGGCGGCCGGTGTGGATCACATCGCGATTGGTGAGATTATTTGGATCGCCAGTTTGTTCGATGCTCACCGCATAGAACTTGAGCGGGTTCAGCTCGGCGAGGTCGTCGCGATTGAGAACCTCGGTGACTTCTTGCATATTCGTCGTGGGCCAGACATGCAGGCCGACGAGCAAATCGTTCGGTCCGATCTGCGCACTCAGCTCCGGTCCTCCGGCCGAACCTTTCACGACTTTCACGCCGCCGTCGTATCCCAGCGCTTTGACGCGCTTCAGATCGGCTTCGCCGATTGGCTCCAGTTCCAGGCCCAAACGCTTCCAAGCGAGGTCAGCGAGTTTTTGGTTTTCGAGGGTGGGAAATTTACTTTGCTTCGCAGGTACCGAGTTCTTCTTTTGCGCTGTCTCATCGGATGTAGTCGCGGTATAGGAGAAGCTTTGAATCGGCAGATAAGTTTGTATCTGTCCCAGGTCTGGGCTATACACGGTGATCGTGTGGTGCGTACGAGATGTCCCCTTCGTAATCGACTGAATAATCGATTCCACCTCAGGCAGGCTCGTGCATTTGAAATTGGATATTCGCGTAACGATGCTCTTTGGCGCGATGGTCAACCAGGCGGCTGGGCTGCCCGGCTCGACGGCAATGACCTCGACGCCAACTTGTGTGCCGCTCGGCACAACGGCACGTGGCGAGGTTGGACGATGCTTGCCCGTATCAATGCTTTTTGAAGGCCCAAGTGTGAGGCCCATTTCTCGCCACTTCAGGCGTGGCTGATCGCCGTCCTTGAACATCTCGACGCTACGATTGCTTGCCCGCGGATTCGTCTCGCGGGCAACCTGTTCGGCACGCCATCTTGGCGTTGCCACAAGCAATTTTTGCAATTGAGCATGCCGTTCTGGCGAAGCTTGCATAGTAAGACCGCCCGATTGTTCGTCGAGTTGGCCGTTCACTTTAGTAATCTTCAACCAATCTTCGACGGCGGATTTTATGTTGAGAGGTATGTCATAAGATACGATCGTTGACGCCAACTGCTCACGCTCGCTTTCGGCGACGAGCCTATCCGCCGGCGTAGCGACAGGCGAGCCGCCTCTCACCACGGTCGGTTCGGCGTTCCATCCCGTGCCGGTGGATGCGTCATAGAATTCGATCCCTTGGGCAAGCAGTTGCCCATCGGACCTTACGATCACCTTGCTCGAGCCAACCGCAAGATTCACAAATCCCTTCAGTTGTTCGCTGCTTGGAATCGGCGCAAGTCGACCTACTTCTTTACCTTTGCGGAAGACGATGCACGTCGGCGCATCCGTTAGTTGGTGTCTTTTGCCTTCCGCAGAATTGGGATCGACCTGGAAGCTGTAGGTGTAGAGCGAACCGTGACTTTCGGCCAGCGCATTGTGAACGGCATTCAATTTAGTCATTTGCTCGTCCGTGCCGTTGAATAGGGCAACAACGACTTCCACTGTCTTGAGCGACTGTTCAAAGCGCTCGAATCGCGCGCGATCGTCAGGCAAGCCTGCTTGAGATTTCTCAGAGTCCCACCATTTTTTCAGCACAGAATCGCCGGTACCAAAGTACACGCCACCGAAACCTTCGCCGCCACCGGCTGGATAGAAACTGACATGCGGCCAACCATGGGCCGACATGGGAAGAATTAACGTGAACGTGCCCTCGCCGCTTTCGATCTGCTTTGTTTGCCCGCCTTCGATTGGGCTCCAACGATCATCCTCGGGCTTCGCTGCGGTTGTGAATGCGGAGATGTCCGCCCGATCGTGTGATTTCAGCTTATAGGTGCCTTTGACCCAATACTTGTTGCCGGGCTCGAACGTTCGGGCCGTGCCGCGGACTTCGTCGATTGTGATCGAATCGCCGTCCAAGAACTTCGCCGCACCTTTCACGAAGGGAACCGGATACGGGAATTCGGCGTCAGAAAATGGGGATGTGGGAATCGGTGCATCGGCAACGTTCGACGCATAGCGGTCGCCACCTATGGCCGGCGCCTCAACTGCATCGGCCCAGGGGCTGCTATCAACCTGAGCGACTGGCCCGCCCTCAGCCATACCTGGAGGTTGTTGCTGCTCTCGATTCGCGCTTTCCGCGAGGCTCTTCGTTTCCCCACCGTTGCGTGTGAAGAGAATACCGACTTCATCGGGCGATTGGTTGTTGCTCACTTGATGCAGGCTGCCGTCGATGCGGGCGTGGTTCCAGTGTTCTTTCCACACTTTGCCCAAGCCTTGCGTCGGCCTGTCGCGGTCGAATTTCCAGTCGAGTGGGCGGGTCCATTCGACGGCTTGGCCCGGATCGGCCTCGACCAGCGAGATGGTGTTCGATGTGCCGTCGGTGATGTGTTTGAGACCGAGCTTTTTCGGTGTGCCGGTCATGAAGCATTCGTCGCCGACGACGGCCAGGTAGTTGGTCTTGCCC
>CAZGMU010000403.1:0-4413 GCA_964526975.1 uncultured Planctomycetaceae bacterium | reverse complement strand
GTGACTGGCAGCAGTGGCCCAGGCAGCAACTCAATCAAAGCCATCTGCCAAACCGCCGACGGCCTGGTCTGGGTTGCAGGCGAAAGCAATCGCTTGTATGCACGGCAAGCGGGCGACTTCTCTGTTGTCAAACTTGATAGCTTGCCCAACACAGCCATGCTCACGGCATTGGCCGAAGGAAGCGGGGGCTCGCTTTGGGTTGGTAGTTCCGACGGATTAGTGCAACTTCGCCGGGGGCGGCAACAACGATATACGACGGCCGACGGCTTATCGGAGAATCAAATCACCTGCCTTACTCCGGGCGGTAACGAAAGCCTATGGATCGGCACGAGCGACGGTTTCAATCGCTTCTGCGCGGGCAAGTTTCAAAACTTTCGAACTCGCGATGGCTTGTCGCAGAGCACCGTCTATTCCATCTGCGAAGATCACGAAGGGAGTTTGTGGGTAGGAACAAAACTCGGCCTGAATCAGTTTGTTGATCGTCGTACCATTCCGTACACGACGACCGAAGGATTACCGAGCAATAATACCGGCCCCATCGAACAGGACAGCCAGGGTAACATCTGGGTCGGAACGCTCGACGCCGGCCTGGCGCGCTTTGATAGCACAAGTTTTGTCACGTTAAACGCCGCCGATGGTTTGCCGAGCAATTCGATCCGTGCATTGGCCTCGACGAACGACGGTTCACTTTGGATCGGCACCGACAAGGGATTATGCCGCGTGAAAGATCAAGAAGTCGTGGAAGCGCTCACTACGCAAGCGGGTTTGCCTGGAAACGAAATTCAAGCTTTATGCAACGATGCGGATGGGACCTTGTGGATTGGCACGAAGGCGGGCATCGTTTCATGGCGCAACGGCAAAGTGACAAAGTCGCAATTGCCCCCTGGGATTTCCGAGCAAGTGTCGATCGTCGCAATTGCCGAATTTGGCGACAACGCGATTGTCGCGGCCGCCAGCGAAGGCCCCTTGCTGGAGTGCAAAAATGGCGAGTGGAACCTGTTGGAGACGCACCAAGTGCGGCCGCTCCACATCCGTTCGCTCCACTGCGAAGGTAAGACTCTGTACGTCGCTACTGCCGGCGATGGTTTCTATGCCTTGAGTGGCACGAAAGCAGTTCACCTATCCGTCCGTGAGGGGTTGTATGATGACGAACTGTTCGGTGTCACAACCGACAATCGCGGCCACTTCTGGTTTGCTTGCAGCAAAGGGGTGTTCTCGATTGAGCAGGAAGACCTGGCAAAGTTTGCCGCAGGTAAACTTGCGACCGTGCCGACCACGCCGCTTAGCCCGCTTGACTCCCTTCGCACCGTGGAATGCCAGCAAGGCGCACAGCCAGCCGTAAAGGTGATGAGTGACGGACGAATTTGGTTCTCCACGATCCGCGGAGTGCTGGTCGTCGATCCCAGCCGATGGCAACGCGTTTTGCCCGCAACGTCCGTCGTGGTTGAAGATGTCATTATTAACGGTAAGAACGAAGAGCCACGCCAGCTCCAATTGGTACCTCCCGGCAATGCGAACTTGACTTTCCGCTACGCCGCGCTCAGCTACGTATCGTCGTCTCGGATCACGTTTCGCTATCGACTCGAAGGCTTCGACAAAACCTGGGTAGACGCCGGCGCACGCCGAGAGGCTTTCTATACGAACATTCCGCCTGGGAGTTATAAGTTTGTCGTGGCAGCTACGAATGTCGATGGGAAGCTGTACGAGACCTTGGCGCCCGTGCGCCTGCGCATCGCACCAAATTGGTATCAGGCGGCTTGGTTCTTGCCGTTATCCGTAACGGCTGTGGCGTTGGCGATTTGGTCCGCGTTTCGTTTTCGCGTGCGTGCCATTCGAAAAAAGGCGAATGCCATCGTCGTCGAACGCAGTCGTATCGCCCGTGAATTGCACGATGGCTTGATGCAAGGATTTGCGGGCATCACCATGGAGATGCAGGCGCTTTCCAGCCGTCTGCCCAAACGCTCGATCGAGCGCGAAACGCTGGAGGAAATCATTGGCGATGCGGGTTACTGCCTGCGTGAGGCACGCCAGTCGATCGCAGGCCTGCGCGGCGCACGCTCGAGCCTGGCCGCCTCCATTGAGCAGGCGGCGCAGCAGTTGGCACAGGTCCACGACGTGCGACTGAAACTGAAACTTGATCCCGTCACGAAACATCTTCCGGCCGAGACGGAATACAACCTGCTGCGCATTGCGCAAGAAGCGATTACGAACGCCCTTAAGCATTCTGGAGGAAGCGTTGTGGATGTTGCCTTGGAAAGCACTGCCGACGAAGTCCGATTGATGGTTCACGACGATGGTATCGGCTTCACCGAGCGAGACCCGAACCTTGGCCAAATCGGTCACTATGGGCTACTTGGCATGCGCGAGCGAGCACGGCAGATCGGCGCACAATTCAGCTTGCAAAGCACGGCAGGCCGCGGCACAACGGTTTGCGTGGTATTGCCGACATCGTCCTCGCTGGCAAATCTGTCTACTTAATCGATCGATGCACGATGTCTACGCCCACATCAACACCAAGGATTCGCGTCATCTGTGTAGACGATCATCCGCTCGTCCGTAAAGGTATCGCGCTCATCCTTGGCAACGAAGCGGACATGACGCTGGTCGGCGAAGCCGGCAACGGTCGCGATGCGGTGCAGCTTTTCAGGCAGTTGCGGCCCGACGTGACGCTGATGGACTTACGAATGCCAGAACTCGACGGAATCGAAGCCGTTAAGCAAATACGTGCCGAGTTTCCCGAGGCAATTATCATTGCCCTCACCAGCTTCGACGGAGATCAGGACATTTACCGCGCGCTGGAAGCAGGTGTGCGCGGCTACTTGCTAAAAGAGTCTGTCCATACCGAGGTGCTAACTGCAATTCGGACCGTTTACGCAGGCAAGAGATCAATCTCTCAAGAGGCATCCGAACGTCTTAGCACATTTTTTTCCAACGAATCGCTAACTCCAAAGGAAGTGGAGGTGCTTACGCTCGTTGCTCAAGGATTCAGCAACAAAGAAATTGCAGCCAAGCTTGGCAAAGCAGCGGGCACGGTCAAAATCCACGTGCAGAATATCTTGGGCAAACTCCAAGCCTCCGATCGAACCCACGCGGTGACGATTGCGGCACAACGTGGCATTATTCGTGTTTAGGTCGCCCTTTTGGAATGTCATCGATTCCGGCCAGCCTTCGAGCCCACTACAACAATATCCAACGCTGGCAGTTTGCCTCGGTCGCACCCGACCGATCCGTTGCTCGGCCCGAATCAATGGGACCCGACAGCGAGTTTCAACACTTATTGACACGTGGCACGCATCAACAACGTAGCGGGTTGTTTGTTTGGGATTGGTTACTATTACCGGGAGCACTAAATACTGAACACTCACGATGACTAAGAGATCACAATTCCCAGCGAATTTTAGCTGTTAGAGTGTTCAACCGTTAGTGTCCCCTTAATAACTCGGGGAGCAAGCGTGCCGAACGATCCGGAGCTACACAGGCAGATCAGAAGCCGAAGGGCTTAAACGAACCGACTATTTAGAAGCAGTGTGTGGTCGCTAGTCGATTCCTAAATGAAGCGTGTCGCCGCGATATCATCCTTCGCAACTCATTTGAGTCAGTTCCCAAAGCGAACTTTGGCCACAAAACGCAGAACATTTATAAGCGAGATAGAAGTCCAAAAAGTCCTGGCAGAATTGTCGGACGCTCAATGGGCTCGGAAGTGCGACAACTGGCATGGGCCGACGTGGACTGGGAACAGCAGCGAATACTAATTCGTTCGCCTAAAACGGAGCGATACGAAGGACGTGAAACCCGCTGGATACCAGTTTTCCCGGAGTTGGTCCACTTTTAGTCGTACGACGCAAGGAAGCAGCCGCAGAGGACAATTTGGTGCCGCCGATGCTAAATGGAAAGGCGGACGCAGCACTCCGCAAGCCGTTGCAGAAAGCGACTGAGAGAGCTGGCCTCACGGTTTGGCCGAAACTATGGATAAATCTACGCAGCACGCGTGAAACCGAGCTGGCAGAATCGTTCCCCATGCACGTCGTTTGCCAATGGATTGGCCACACCCAAGCCATCGCGGCCAAGCATTACCTGCAGGTGACCGACGACTGTTATTCCAGGGCTACCGAAGACCTTCGGAACCAAATGCTAAGACGGTCACCAAAAACGGCGCAAAAAGCGCCTGAACACATGGGATCAGAGCGGCAAGCGCGGGACCCACTCCTCCATTTTCCCTTGACCTTCGCGTTTTCTCGAATTTTGACCTATCACAACTACCCCCAAGGGGATTCGAACCCCTGTCGCCGCCGTGAGAGGGCGGTGTCCTGGGCCTCTAGACGATGGGGGCCCTATTTCGAAAGTGGAAAGGCGGATGTGGAGAGGGGAGGGAACTGCTTCACCCTTACTCCAGTTCAACAAGTATCAACATTT
>CAZGMU010000402.1:0-4423 GCA_964526975.1 uncultured Planctomycetaceae bacterium | reverse complement strand
TACCTCGTGCGACTCTTTCATTCGCTACTTTTCTCCGGCTTAGGCCGGCGCACACTGCCCCCTTTAATTCGTCGGGGCCGCGAGCACTCGGCGACAAGATTAGCACGCTGCTCAAAGGAGAGGCATGCTAACTTGGAGCGGGAGCTGAGCCCGGCCAGCCTTTTTGAGAATCGCTTCGATTGAAGGCGATTTTGCCGCAGGTAAACCTGCTGTTGTAATCTACACCTTTATATATACAATTATGATGTTGGCAGCGAGTTCGCCATCTGGACGGTGGACGCATAGGCCCACTGCATCACTGCGGGTCGAGGCAAATTGGGGCGAAGGATCCATCGAACGAACTTCGAATTCGAATAGCAAGTAAAGCAAAGGAGAAGGCAATGAGCGCGATTCAGGCCCAGGAGACTGTGGGAGAAATGGTGGCGAGTCGTCCGATTTTATCGCGCGTGTTCGAGCAGGTTGGGATCGATTATTGCT
The DNA here is from genome assembly GCA_964526975.1 of uncultured Planctomycetaceae bacterium. Taxonomy (GTDB): domain Bacteria; phylum Planctomycetota; class Planctomycetia; order Pirellulales; family Lacipirellulaceae; genus JABDGM01. The sequence goes on along the minus strand of CAZGMU010000402.1, from coordinate 3,946 downwards.
GTGGAGGCAAAAAGACTCTCGAGGCAGCGTGCGAAGAAAAGGGCCTGGACATCGAGTCGGTGCGAGCGGCGTTGGCAGCCTGTTCGGCAGCAGAGGGCGAGTCGTTCGTCGATGCTGCGGCAATGTCGCTTACAGAACTGGCCGACCATATCGAGCAGACACATCATGCCTACCTGCGCCGCGAGTTTCCGCGGCTGGACTGGATGACCCAGAAGGTAGCGACTGTCCACGGCGACCATGAGCCTCGTTTGCGACAAATTCGGGAAACGTATTTGCGGCTTGTCGAGGAATTGTCCAGCCACATGATGAAAGAGGAGAAGGTGCTGTTTCCTCTGATACGCCAGCTCGAAGCGAGCTCCATCATGCCTGCGTTTCATTGCGGTTCGCTTGCCAACCCGATGCGTCAGATGGAAGCGGAGCACCATGATGCAGGATCGTCGCTAGAAAAACTTAGTGAATTAAGCGATGGTTACACACCGCCTGATTGGGCGTGCAACACCTACCGCGCCATGCTCGACGCCCTCGCCCACTTCCAACTCGACATGCATCAGCACGTTCATAAGGAAGAAAGCATTTTATTCCCAAACGCGCTGGCGTTGGAAGCGAAGCTCGCGGGAAAGGAGGCGTGATGGTAGGCGTCACGATCGGCGGCAAGCACCTGGCCGGTTTCGATCAACCGATCGAATTGTTGAAGGATTGCCATCGTCGCATCGAGCATTTTCTTGGGGTGCTGCAACAGGTCGTCGAACTTTTCGGAGATGGCAAGCTGCCCGAAGAAGGTCGGCGGGCGCTCGAAGCATCGCTTGATTATTTCGCCCACGCGGCTCCGCGCCACACTGCCGATGAAGAGCAGTCGCTGTTTCCTCGTATGCGGCGTAGTGGTGATGCCGAAGCTCGCGTCGTGATGGCAGAACTGGAGCGACTCGAGGCGGATCATCGCCGAGCCGATGAGCGCCACGCCAAAGTCGACGAGTTGGGGCGGAAATGGCTCGCGGAGGGATCGATCGATGAGCGTAATCGCGCGACGATGCGCACGCTGCTCGACGAGCTTGTCGCACTTTACACTGCTCACATTCGACTCGAAGACGAACGCGTGTTTGAGGTTGCCATGAGGACGCTTGATCGGCGTGACTTAGGCGAGGTGGGCTTCGAAATGCGGCGGCGACGGTTCGGAAACTGACGTGTGACGTGATGAGACTGCGCCATGAACGCCAAGGCCCGCGGCTACGAACGTCAGGCCATTCGTCCCGAGATGACCGTGCGACAAGTCGCCGCTGATTTTCCGAATTCGCGGGCCGTGTTTCGCCGATATGGCGAGCCGGAGAGTCGCGGTGCGTGGTTTGGCCATCTCGAACCGCTGACGCATTTTGTTCGCCGGCGCGGCGTTTCGCTCGAATCGTTGCTTGCCGAATTGTCGGCCGCTACGGGAGTTCCCGTAGAGAGTGGCGGACAATTTGCCGGGCGAGTCCATCACGCATTTCTCTTATCAGCGCTCTTGATCACGTTGAGCCTGGGAACCGGATGGGGAGCCTGGATTCTGTGGTTGATCGGTACGCAAGGCAACTTTGACGCCGTGCGAGCGGCCAGCATTATCGCCCATGGCGAAGCTCAGTTGTGGGGCTTCGTCGGGCTGTTCGTGATCGGGGTCTCGTTGCGCACTGCGCTGCAGGGAATTGTGCGGCATCCGCTGGGGCCGTGGATCTGTCGCACGCTGTTGGTGTTGGGGCTGTTCGGCGTTGTGGGGGGCTTCGCTTGGTATCTATCGCCCGCAAAGCTTGCCCCGCTGGGAGTGGCCAGCGCGGCAAGTCTGCTGTTGATGGCGGCCATCTATTGGATGCTACAACTCGCCGTTACCTATTCAAAGTGGCGTGCTTCGTGGGCCCAGGCTGTGTTGGCTTCGGGATTATGGCTTATTGCTTGGGCTGCTGTCACGCTCTACCTGCGCAGGCAGGCCGGCGCCACTGGCTCGACGGCTTACACCGATTCTCAGCGACTGCTGCTGATCGAGCTGGCCGTCTTCGGATTTGCGATGAATTCGATCTACGGATTCGGCCAGATGCTGCTGCCCGGGCTATTGCGCCTCGGCTCGCCGCGAGGTTGGGCACTTGAGCTTTCGCTCGGGCTCCATAATACGGGAGCGATCATAGCGGCGCTAGGAACGGCCTTTGAGTGGAATGCCGCGACCGTCACCATCGGTTGCGCGCTGTTGGTGGCTGGCGCCGTGTTGTTCGCCATCGGCAACCAGGGCTTCGTCGGTCGACGTCGCACATCGCACCGTGAGGAGCAAGGGCATGCTCTGCTCGACCTTTACCCGCCGCTGGCGTTTTTCTGGTTGGTGACGAGCCTGCTGCTAATGACCGGTGGTTTTCTGTACGAGGCGGCGACTGGCGAGCTGCTTCCTCATGCGTATATGGGAGCGGTGCGTCATGCGATAACCGTCGGATTCATAACGACGTTGATCATGGGCGTTGGACAGCGCCTGCTGCCTGTGCTTGATCGCAAAGTTCTCCCAATGCCGCGGTTGATCCTGCCCATTCTGGCTCTCATCGCGATAGGAAATCTATTCCGCGTTTTATCGGAACTGGCGACCATAGCGATGCCAGCGGCATTTCGTGCTATGCCTTATTCGGCTGTTTTCGAGTGGCTTGCGCTGGTGCTGTTTACGGTCAGCTGCCTGGCGACGATGTATAGCACCGATCTGCTATTAAGAACGGGGCGCGTTTCGAAGCGTTCTTCGCTTGCGATCTTGTTGGCCCAGCATCCGTGGGTGGAGGATCGACTCATTGCGCAAGGGATAGGATATTTGCAGAGGACCCGTAGCGTTCCACCCGAGCTGACCATTGGCTCCGTTGCGGAAAGTGAAGGGAAAGATGGGGGCGCGCTCGTGGGCGATATCAATGCCTGGCTTCGCGTGAACCATGTTAGTCATATGGCCAAGTGTGACAAGTTACATAGGAATATCGAGGATCGATGATGAGTGAGGCGCCGACTCCGGACTGGGATCCGCTTTCTGAAGCCGTACTTTGCGATCAAGTCGCGGCATATGACGTGATGCGAGAGGAGTGCCCTGTCGCGTATAGCGATCTTTTGGGATGGTCTTTGTTTCGGCACGCAGACGTATTACGGGCGCTGAATGATCCCGCTACATTCAGCAACGTTGTTTCCAACCGCCGAGTTGTCCCCAATGGAATGGATCCTCCCGAGCACACCGAGTACCGGCGAATTATCGAGCCTTACTTTCAGCCGGAACGCATGGAGGCCTTCGAACCGCAGTGCCGCGCGATCGCCGAGGAGCTGGTGCAATCGCTGTTGGGACGCGACATGATCGAGGCGATAGGAGAACTTGCCGACCCCTTCTCTGTGCGTATGCAGTGCGGTTTTTTAGGTTGGCCGTCCTGTATGCATGCGCCGTTGCACCACTGGATTCTCAAGGGACATAGGGCGACCATTACGAAGGACCGCGTGGCATTGGCCGAACTTGCTCACGAATTCGAAGGTTACGTGGAAGAATTGCTGCAAGCCCGGCGCGCTGCCGGAGAGCAAGCAAGCGACGATGTCACGACTAGCCTCATGCGGCAAGAGGTCTGGGGGCGGCCGCTGCAACTCGATGAAATCGTTAGTATCGTAAGGAACTGGACTGCCGGGGAGATCGGAACAATCTCTGCGGCCGTCGGGATTCTGGTTCATTATATGGCGGCTCATTCTGAACTTCAGCAGCGATTACGAGACGAGCCGTCCATGCTTCCTGTCGCGATCGACGAAATACTGCGGGTACAGGGTCCGCTGGTGGCCAATCGTCGCAGCACCACCCGCCCGGTAGAAATCCGCGGCCGAAGAATTGCGGCTGGTGAGCGGATCTCGCTCAACTGGATTGCTGCGAACCGCGATGGCCGTGTGTTTGCTAATCCGGCGAAGTTCAGCCTGGATCGCGATCCCGCGGCGAACC
>CAZGMU010000401.1:0-4436 GCA_964526975.1 uncultured Planctomycetaceae bacterium | reverse complement strand
CACCAAGAACACCCGCTCCCCCGAATCCAGGCCCGTCGGCTTGTTAAACGTCCGCCGATAGCACACGCGCCCGAGAAAATCGCCCCCCAACAGCGCCGACCAATCCGCCGGCATCGTCGCCCGGCCGGCCGGCGGCAGATTTTCCTCCGTGACCAAATAAGAGCCGTCCGGCTGCAAAACAAACCGTTTCAGCGGCTCAACCGACCACGGACCACGGAGACGAATAGTGTGCATAAGGAAGGTCAAGAGCGGAGAGTCAAGAGTCTAGAGCCAGAAGAAACACAAACACTCCAGCAAGGCGCACCCACCAAGCAGCCTCTGGCTCTTGACTCTCGACCCTAGACTCTTGACTCACACTACTCTTGCATAAAATGCTGATTCACCCGCACCTGCCGGATCGCCCGGCTATCGCGTTCGTACGTGCGAATGAGCACCTGCGCGCCGCGAAGCGGCTTATCATAAGGCGGTGCGGTCTCGCGCTCGCCAACATCGTCGACACCGTTGATCGCGAAATCGCCCGCGTCAAACGCGTTGATTGGCGCGTGCGTCCGAAAGTCTGGATCATCTAACCCGTTGGTACCTTGATCGACAATTCCGTTACCATCCTCATCGACCCCATTATTCTCATAATGAAACGACCACGTATCGTACACACAGTATCCCGGCGACTTATTATTCCCGAACACATCGCTCACACCGCGCGGGGTGAAGAACCACGGTGCGGCCGCCGACGCAAAACTATTGGCGTACTTCGGCGCCGGAAGCATTCCGGCCCCCAGCCCAGAAAGCTGGAACCTTGGATCGTATCCATATCCTAGATCAACATACGCCCCTTGGCCCACGTAACCAAAAGTTGTGCTTGTATTACCAATCCCGTTCGCACTGGACATATTGTCGCCATGCATATAGGCGCCGCCGGCGCCCGCCGGAGCGTTACCGCGCCACCCCGGATCGCTCGGCGTCAGTACGACGTCGTACTGCGCCGGATTCGAGCCTGAAGCCACGGTTTTGACCGTCGCGAAAATCGGCGCTCCCGGATCATACACACGCAAATCAAACGCCAGCACATCGGTCATCATCACATCTTCGCCCCGCCGCGAGCCCCACAGCGGCGCGGGCCCATGCACCACCCGCACTACCGAGCCATCGTCGTTGAGCATTGCCTGGGCCGTTGCCTGCGTGAAGGAAGGGGGCGCTTGCGACGGTCGCTGCTCCTCAATGTAAACAAACGGCCGAACCCAATACCCGCTGCCTGTGATATCGATTCCATACGCGCCCACCGTCTTGTTGACGGCTCCGATGGTGGTCAGATAGCCGGTGGCCTTCGCAGGCGTAGTAGGCGCTGGCAGCTCCGGATCGAGCGCGAACCCTACCTTCACCGTGTTCCCGCTGTAGTCACTTCCCATCGACACCGATTGAAATGGAAAACTCCGCAACGGCGGTTGCGCGCTGCTCGGTCCCCAGTTGTAGCCGAAATGGTTGAATCGATTCTCTCGCTTGGTCAAATCGGCCAACGTGTTCGCCATGATCTTCCAACGTCCGATATTGGCGTCCCACTCGAGCCGTGCCGAAATATCGTAGCGATCCTGGAACGCAACCAGCGCCGCGATGGCCGACTCCAATGGCAAATTTTTGCCGTCCGGCAAAATCCGCAGCAGCCCCGGTTCCGCTTTGAACGTGCCGCCATTGTAAGTGAAAGTGTCTGTAATCGTGCCATCGTTGGCGACATGCCGATAAGGATTCAGCCACGGCGCGATCAGTAGCGTCCGTCGATAAATCGTCCGGTAGCCAGGCTCGCCGAAGAAGTGGCCGACCGAAGGGTCATCTGCCAACGCCGAATCCGTATGCCCGGGGTTCTCCACCGCGAACCAAATCACCTCGGCCAGCGGCGACTGGACGCTCTCGATGACTGTTCCATTGTTGTCCCAATTATTGAAGCGTTCGGCAGTGTTAGCGTTCGTTCTTACTCTCGACGGTGCCCGCCCCACGAACGGCTCGCGCTCGTTCCACGTCGTGAGCATCAGCACATCGTCGCCGTCGCCCAATCCCGCGCCGTCGGTTGCCCAGTTGGCATTCGGAAAATATTTCGGTTCACCAGACGGCAACGTCGAGGCTTGATGGTCAATTTCCGGGTTGATCACCGACGGCGGCCAGTTGGGCTGCGAGACGCCTGTGTTCGGATTGTTCGGGTCGGCATCGAGCAGGTTCGAGGCGTACCCTTCGCGGTACTGCCCTTCGATGATCTCGATATACCCGTGGTTCGACTCGGGCCGCTGCCACGTCTGCCCCGGGCACGTCGCCCCTTGCAGATCTTGCTGCAACACATTGCGGACATGACGCAATTGGCTAGACATTTCCGTCGTCGCCCGGCGATTCTTCACGCTGTTGCTCAAGTTGGCGAACAGCGTCACCACGGCCCCCATCATCACGAGCGTGATGGCCATCGCGATCAGCATTTCGATGAGCGTAAAGCCCGTAGGCCCGCCGAGCCGAGGCGGGCCCGAATGACGAATAACGAATTTCGCACATTCGTCATTCGTCATTCGTGCTTCGTCATTATCCAGATCGAGACGATGCACGATTGCACAGTTTGCATCTGTCATAAGAAAAGTCCTCTCCACCGCCCTGCGGCCCCTCCGCGCGACGGCTGTTCCACCTATTATTATGCCCCCCCGATGCGAAAAGGTCGAGACTTTTCGGCGATGATACCGTAGTAGGACGGACAATCCTGTCCGTCGATTTCCGAAAGACGGACAGGATTGTCCGTCCTACGGCCCCACCAATGCCCTCGCCAGGCATCAGGGCATGCGGCCTGCCCCGTCCGAATCGACCCCGTTTGCCGCCTTCTCTCGCCGCTCGGCCACGAGCGAGGCCACAATCGAAATCGCCAATAACGACACGATCACCAACAGCGATTGCCAGTGCTGCGGGTGCCAGCCTAGTAGGTAGCCTGCGATCATCTTCGCGCCAATAAAAATGAGAATCGCGCTCAGGCCGTAGCTCAAGTAGCGAAACAGGTTCATCACGCCGGCCAACAGGAAGTACAACGCCCGGAGGCCCATAATCGCAAACATATTCGATGTGAAAACGACAAACGGATCTTTCGTGATCCCAAAAATGGCCGGCACGCTATCGATGGCGAACACCACGTCGGTACTCTCGATCACGAGCAGAACCAGAAACAAGGAGGTGACAAACAGCTTGCCGTCGAGCCGCACGAAGAACTTGTCGCCGTGCGACCCCGGCGCTACCCGCAGCCAGCGCCGCGATAACCGTAGCACGATGTTCTGGTCCGGGTGTGCTTCGCTCCCATGGGCAGTGGCCAGCTTGATGCCCGTATAGACCAGGAAGGCGCCGAAAAACAGAAACAGCCATTCGAAGTGCTTCAGCAACTGGCTCGCCGCGAGAATGAACGTCAGCCGCATGAGGATCGCGCCGAAGATGCCCCAGAAAAGCACGCGATACTGATACTTCAGCGGCACACCGAAGTATGAAAAGATCACCACGAACACGAACACGTTGTCCATCGACAACGACCATTCGACGAGGTAGCCCGTCAGAAACGACAGTGCGTGGGGAGCCCCGGGTGGCTGCACCTTTTCGGCCCACCACCACAGCCACAGGTTGAACACCACCGCCAGCGAGCACCAGAACACGGTCCACAGCGCCGATTCGCGCAGCGTCGGTTCGTGCGCGTGACGATGGAAAACGAACATGTCGAGCGCGAGCAGCACCAGCGTTCCGATACAAAACGCAATCCAATGCTGGATAGAAACCGGTAAATGAGCCACCTGGGCAGCCGCTGTAGCCCCTTCGATCAATTCCGCGGTTTTAGCAAATAGAAGCACAATGAACCCAACAAAAGTCGCTAAACAATGCTCAATCAACAAGTTGCGTCATCATATTCCCTGCCTGCAACGACAGCAACCTGAACCCAAACCGGGGACTGATGTGGGACGGACAATCTTGTCCGTCTTTCGGAAATCGACGGACAGGATTGTCCGTCCTACAAGCCCAGGGCATCGCCGCAGAAAACTGCTCTAAAGCGATCGGCCGTTTTTTGCGATGCTACTGAATATAGGCGTAGCTGAATTCGCAAGAATTCGGACGCTATTTGAACATCCGAATTCTTGCGAATTCAGCTACGGTTTCGAGGTTTGTCAACGGCCCCAAGCGCGGAGATTGATTCCTTGGACCCTCAGCCGCGACAACTCGACCCGCGCGACACGATTGTTCGGCAATCGTTCCATCGCGTCGTCCATTTCGATCCAGCCCTGCCGGGCCATTTTGCTCCGATCCTTTGGAACGACCCAACTTCACTCATTCGCGGCGGCGTACCTCTACAAACGGGCAGCGCACGCAAGACGGTTCTCCTCGAATCGAACTCTGAGGCCTACGTGCTCAAACATTACGCCGAGCCCACGCGCCGCCACGCC
>CAZGMU010000400.1:1340-4438 GCA_964526975.1 uncultured Planctomycetaceae bacterium | reverse complement strand
TTCGACAAACTCGAGCGCGCCGAAGGAAAACAGAATTCCAAAGGCAGTCGTGTATTCACGACGGATCACCTTCCGCCAATCCATCGGCGCTTGCGGTCCCCGCCACTGACGCATTCTCGGCAAGAACGCCGGAGTTCCGGCGGCCCATTGCACGAAAGTGTCGCCAAACTTACGGCGGAGAAATTCCTCCTCCGCAAACATGATCCGCTCGTAATACAGCCAAAACACCGCGCAGAAGGCGATCGTCAACCAGAGATGGTGAAAGAATAAAGCGATGCCCAGCCAAATCAGGAAATTGCCCAAGTAGAGCGGATGCCGGACGACCGAGTACCAGCCGCGCGAATTCAGACACTCCGCGATTTGTTGGCGCGTATTACGGCCCGAAGTACCTTCTGGCGTATGACCGACGACATGCACTCGAATTCCCATGCCAACTAACGACACGCTCAGGCAAACGAGCATCCAAGCTTCCTGGAGCGCGTGCATGTGCTGTGGATAGTCGAAATCCAGGCAGGCCTGGACTACGAGTAACAGCAGTACGAAAGGCAGGTAGCTGCGCCACCGAAATAGCCAGTTCCCCTGGGCTTCCCACTCTTCTTTCAGGGCCATGCAGCGACTCGGAGATGATTACATCAAGGAAGGTGGAACAGGTCTGGCAGCAATTCCATCGTTCGCGCGTAGGCCAGCCCTTCTCCGGCGATCGGAATGACCATCCATCGCAGGGCGTTCATGCACTCTCGACGCAGCCCTACAACATTGACCTCAATTACCGGTGGCGCGCGATATCCGCGAAGCCGAGGCCAGAATCGCGGAACAGCATGGCAATAGGACGTGTACTCATCGCCAAAGCGATGATGAAGCCTGAACTCTTCAGAGCCAACGGTGACACGAAGATAAACAAAGGTCGCGATCAATGCCCCGACCACGAGGGTCAGATTCTGCATGAACACAACGAGCGACATCAGCATCAAGAAAGTGCCGAAGTACAGCGGGTTGCGGCAGAGCGAGTACGGCCCCAGGGTCGCCAGACCACTCCCCTTTCGCCCGCCAATGTAAAGCGTCGCCCAGAAGCGAAAAAACGCTCCGCATACGAACAGCACAAATGCCGCCAGGTCAAACTCCAGATCACCCAAAGTGCCTTCGCCCACGTACGGCTTCGAAAAGACCGCGCCGACGGCAAAGGGGGCGAGAATGGCGAAGGCCAACAAACCGCGGCCGCGAACCCAGCGGCTCTGCGGTGGGAGTGAAGTCGAAGCGTCCATGCGTACGTCGCCAAGTCTAGACCGATAGTCATTCCTCACTCTTGAGGTGCAGGAAATCTAACTATTGATCTCGTAGTTCGGCAACGGCGCTTCGGCATCGAATGAACGATTTTTAATGTTGGGGCGTTGTGGAAACAACAATTAGTTTCAGATACGAGCCCATGGCCACAGCACTGACGTACCTCGGGGCATCTAGGGACCGGCTCATAAGACCGCGAATCAAGTCGCCGCCAATTGAACTTGTCGGCGCAGGATGTCGTGAATTGTCGCCGGCGCATCGGCCATATCCGACGCCCACCGGCCAAACTCTCCGCTGGCATTCACCGCCGTTACCCACTCTTCAAGGAACTGCTGCTTCGCCTTGGCCTCTTCCGAAACCTCGCCTTTGACTTCCAGCACCAGCATCGTGCCGTCGACGAGTCGGATCAAGTAATCCGGCCGGTATCTCCTCGGCACGCCGCGATGGATGTAGTAAATCTCGAATCCCAGGTGATCATTCTTCACCCAGGCCGAGACCAAGTCGCTGCGATCCAGAACATACGCCTCGCTCGCTTCCCAGGTGCTGTCGTAGACGCAGACATTTACGTGGCTCTTCCGCGTGTGCTCATTCGGACGGCCAGTATGCCATGGCCGCATCTGAGACGTCGATAGGATCGGATGCTCCTCATCGAAGACCGGCTTAAGGCTTTCCGTGCTCTCGCAACGGATCGCCTGCCAGAGGTGCTGGACGATCTTGTTCATATTCAACGTCAGCATGATTCGCCGTCGCAAATCGTCCTCGGCGAATGACTCGGGAAGGATCGCAATGCGATTCGATTTCAGGACGCTTTCCACGAGCCGGATCAATTGCGCCAGTAAGAAATCCTTGTTCGCGGGCCAGTCCGGCTTCATTTGGTCGAACACGTCGCGGGCGGTCTCGAACACGATCTTCTGCATCCGGAATTGACGCGCAAGTTCCTCCAGCTCGATCTGAGCGAGCTTGGTGATGTCCGGCTTGCCGGCCATGACTGGCGCGAGTCCCGCTGATGTGGCTGTATCTGAGGCTCGAAGCGTGAGCACTGGCAGGTTATTCACGTCCAACGTCAAACGTGGTGTGTACACGTGTTCGACACGGACCATGTTCGGCCAAGAGATGCCGAACTCCAGTTCCCGCTCCGGGATCGCTTCGACACGGGTTTTCGGCTTCGGCGGTGGCGGCGGCGTGTCCCCACCTCCTTCGTGCGGCAGGAACGTGAATGGCACCCCAAAGATGTTGACGTACTCGGGTTCGAACAGTTTCGTTTCGGGATTCATCTCGTACGAAGTCCGGCGCAGCCCTCGGCCCACGACCTGCTCGCAAAGCAATTGGCTGGAAAACGCCCGCAGACCCATGATGTGGGTGACTGTCTTGGCGTCCCAACCTTCGGAGAGCATGCCGACGGAGATCACGTTTTGAATCTGCTCGCCCGGCTGCCCCACTTGGCCAACCGTATCGACCATTCGACGTAATTGCTCGGCCTGTTGCTGCTTCGTCAGCGGGCGCGCTACTTCCGATTCGTTGTCCTCCTCGGTCGATTCCGTCACCAGCGCCACTGGCTCGTCTTGGGCCTCGGCCTTCTCCAGCACCTTGGAATCAATGTGTAGAGTCCGCTCCGGCGCTCGCAACTCGTCGATCCGAATCTTCCCGTGATCGAACGCGTACTTGATTCGGGCGGCGGTCTCGGTGCGATTGGCGACCGTAATCATTACGGGCGGTGTCGGCATTCCGCTTTCCGCCCATTCTCGTTTCGCTTCCAGCCAGTCCTTGCCGAGCAGGTAGTAGCCGTTCACCACTAGGTCGGGCAGCGGCTCGTGCGG
>CAZGMU010000400.1:0-1248 GCA_964526975.1 uncultured Planctomycetaceae bacterium | reverse complement strand
ATAGAACCGTGACTTGTAGTCCGGTGTCATCTGCCCGTCGTCGCGCACCACGACGCGCGGCGTCTTTACCAGCCCGGCCTCGATCGCGTCGTTCAGGCCGAAATCGCTCACGATCCAACCAAAGAGCGCTTCTTCAGAGCTCTTCTTGCCCGAAGGAGCGAATGGAGTCGCCGAGAAATCGAAGCAGCGTTGGATGCCCCTCGCGCGGTGAATCCGATCCAGACCGCCAACCCACTTGGTGGCCTCCTCGATCTCTTCCTTCTTGACGCCGGCCACTTTCGATTCCGCCGGCACCCGCCACGCGTGATGTGCTTCATCGTTCAAAACGATGATGTTCCTGGCAGATGCCATTTCGCCCAGCACTTCGCGAACGTAGGCCTCGTCACTCTTGGCCCCGCGCTTGTCCACGCTACGGCGCTTGGCAATCTCGGCGTCCGTCTCCCAATCGAGCTGGTGCCAATTCTCGACCCGGACGCGGCCCTGTCGCAGTTTGTCGTACAGCGACGATGGGACGATGCCGAACTCGTCGTAGTAGTTTCCCGGCGAATCGGGAATCAACACAGACAGCCGGTTCTTTACCGTCAGGCCGGGCGCGACGACGAACACATTCTTCGAAAACCGCGTGTCCTGCGCAAACGTCGCCTTATTCAAAACTTGCCATGCGATGAGCATCGACATCACGACCGTCTTGCCCGTGCCGGTGGCGAGCTTCGTACACCAGCGCGAAAACGGGCCGCCGTCGCCGGGAACAGTGATCCCTTGCGTCTCCGCCGCGGCTGCTTCCGTCAGCCAAATGGTCGTCTCGATCGCCTCCATCTGGCAAAAGAAGAAGCGGCGTCCTTCGCGTTGATCCGGATCGTTCCAATGTTCGAGCAGCCGCCGCGTGATACCGGTCACGCCCGGATAGCCAGCCGCCCGCCAAGCATTGATTCGGGGACGGATTTGATTCACTAGCGGTAGCTCGACGAACACGCCTGGATCGTCAAAACCTTGCGATTCGGGCGAAGCGATTAGGTAACCGGCAGCGCGGCGGCCTGCTTCCAGCGTGAAGAGTCGCGCTGAGCGGTCGTAACTCCAATGCTGAGCTGGCTCCTCGAAAGGAGAATTGACAATCAGCTGATCGATTTTGTAACCACGTTTTTTCATCGGTTCACTCGATATCCATCAGCTTAAGGCTTTCGATTCCCCGGTCGTCGACGATCTTCACACCGATGCGCCGATGCTCGCCCGGCTCAAACGGCAGCGACT
>CAZGMU010000399.1:0-4503 GCA_964526975.1 uncultured Planctomycetaceae bacterium | reverse complement strand
TGTAGGTTAGGCTTTAGCCTGACAATTGGACGCGTATTTGTCAGGCTAAAGCCTAACCTACGTTCTTTCTGCCTACATAAAGTGTAGCTACGCCGAGAGTGAGCGGGTAGCGACGGATGTTGGTGAGGCCGGCGGCTTGCATGCGGGCGGCGAGGGCTTCGCCTTGGGGGAATTCGCCGACGCTGGTGGGGAGATATTCGTAGGCGTCTTCGGAGCCGCGGGCGAAGAATTTGCCGATGCGCGGGAGGACGTTGCGGAAGTACCAGCCGTAGATGGCTTCGAAGGGCTGCCAGGTGGGCGTGGAGAATTCGAGGACGGCGACGTGGCCGGCGGGGGCGCAGGCACGGGTCATTTCGGCGAGGCCGCGGTCGGTGTCTGACACGTTGCGAAGGCCGAAGGCGACGCAGACGATTTGGAAGGCATCGCTCGGTACGGGCAGGTTTTGGGCGTCGGCTTCGATGAAGGTGATGCGGCCGTCGGCGTTTTTCTTGTGCGCTTTTTGGCGGCCGATTTCGAGCATTTCGTGGCAGAAGTCGGCGCCGACGATCGGTGTTTTGTGGGCGGCGGCGCGGTCGTAGGCGAGGGCGAGGTCGCCGGTGCCGGTGCAGACATCGAGGATTGGAAGCGAGCCCGCGGGGGGCACGAGGCGGACGGTTCGCCAGCGCCAGTAGTGGTCGATGCCGAGTGAGAGGAGGTGGTTGAGGAAGTCGTATCGCGCGGCGATTTTGCCGAACATGGTGCGAACGCGATCGGATGACTTGTCAACGGGCATGGGGGAGATTCTAACCGTGGAGGACGCGGAGCCATATAGGTACTCGTTCCCACGCTCTGCGTGGGAACGCACTACCGCGACGCTCTGCGTCGTGTGGATGCTTTTGTAGGGGTTGTCGTTGTGGGTGGTTCACGCCGCAGAGCGGCTGGGGCTTGCGTTACCACGCAGAGCGTGGGAGCGAGGTGCGAGCGAGCCCGGAGGGCTCGGCTATATAGGGGATGTGATGGGCGAACGGATTTTGAATGTTTACAACTTGCCGACGGACGTTTCGGAGCAGGATCTCGCTGGAAGCGCGGTTGCGGTGATCGACGTGTTGCGGGCGACGTCGACGATTTGCCAGGCGCTGGCATCGGGGGCGCGCGAGGTGGTGCCGTTTGTGGAGATTGAACACGCGCGGGCGGCGGCTGCGCGGGCAGGGCGGGGGAATGTTCTGTTGGGTGGTGAGCGGAAGGGGCTCTTGATTGAGGGGTTTGATTTGGGCAACTCGCCGGCGGAATATTCGGCTGAGCGAGTTCAGGGGCGATCGGTCTTTATTACGACGACCAATGGAACGCGGGCGCTGCAGCACGCGCGGCTGGCGAAAAGTGTGGTTGCGGCGTCGCTGCTGAACCTTTCGGCAGTGGTGGCGTCTTTTGAAGATGAGCCGCGGGTGGACATACTCTGCGCCGGCACCGACGGGATGCATACGAGTGAAGATATTTTGCTGGCGGGGGCGATTGTGCATCGGCTCGTTGGCGATGGTGCTGGCGAGTGGAAATTAAATGAACAGGCGGAGGCGGCGCGGGCGGAATGGGAGAAGCTGGAAGCTGCTGCCGAGGCGACGGGGCGGTCGTTGCCGCAGCTCGTGACGGAGAGCTTTGAGGCGAGCCTGGGCGGTCAGAATTGCATCGAAGTCGGAAATGGCGGCGACTTACCGTACTGCGCGCGAGTCGATTTGCTACGTGTGTTGCCGAGGCTGAATCTGAGCGAGTGGAGAATCGTGGCTTCTTAGGGTGGTAGGCCGCGGTAGACTCTGGTCGATGAACGGCGTTAAAATAGTTGGTTTGAAATAAACTGAAAAGACAAGGCATTTACCACGGAGGCACGGAGGGCACGGAGAAAACTTTAAGACCACTAATCAACACTGATCTTCGCTAATAAGAAATGCAGCAGGAGAGAATAAATGCTCTCTGTCTTAAATCATTAGCGTTTATTAGTGCAGATTAGTGGTTCAATCTTTTCTCTGTGCCCTCTGTGTCTCCGTGGTGAATCTTTCTGATTGATAGAAGCGAGTGATTGACCATGGAAATGGATAAGCTAGTAGCCCTGTGTCGGCGGCGGGGGTTTTTGTTTCAGTCGAGTGAGATTTACGGCGGGCTGAATGGCTTTTGGGACTACGGGCCGCTGGGCGTGGAGCTGAAGCGGAATATTAAGAATGCCTGGTGGCAGGATATGGTCACCGGGCACAACGAGCTGGTGAAGGTGGCGGGGGCGCCGTCGACTTATGAGATGGTGGGGCTCGATGCGACGATCATCATGCATCCGCAGGTGTGGAAGTGCTCGGGGCACTATGATCTTTTTCACGATTGGATGCAGACTTGTCGCCAATGCAAGCGACTGGTGCGCGCGGACCATGTTTGGGAGATGTTGCGCGAAGCGGATTGGGTGAAGTCGTTTGCTGAGACGATGGAGCTAGCTGACTGGGATGATCTATTGAAGTTCAATAGTCTTCGCACGATGCAATGGGCGAAGCAGAAGGGCAAAAAGCTGGCTCCGAATCTGGCGGTGGTTCGTAATCCGGAAATCACGCTGTCGTGGCTCGTCGAAGATCTAAAAAGCAATCCGGAAATGAGGCTAGGGGTTACGACGCTGCTTCAATATATGGCGACGGAGCAGAAGGCGGCGACCGGGCTGCAAACGCCGTGTCCATTTTGTGGTGGAGATTTAACCGAGCCACGGGAGTTCAATTTGATGTTCGAAACGCATACTGGAGCTGTTCGAACAGATGAGAGCAAGACGTTCCTGCGGCCGGAGACGGCGCAGGGCATCTTTGTGAATTTCAAAAACGTGTGCGATAGCACGCGTGTGGGAATTCCGTTCGGTATTGCGCAGCAGGGGAAGAGTTTCCGCAATGAGATTACGCCGCGGAACTTTACGTTTCGCTCGCGTGAGTTCGAGCAGATGGAAATCGAGTTCTTCTGCCATCCGAGTACGTCGCGGAAGTGGTACGAGTATTGGCGCGATCGGCGGATGAAGTGGTATACCGATCTGGGGCTGGCAGGCGAGCGGCTGCGGTTGCGTGAGCATGAGGCGGATGAGTTGAGTCACTACTCTGTTGGCACGGCCGACATCGAGTATGCGTTCCCGTTCCTGGCGGCTGGCGAATATGGCGAGTTGGAAGGGATTGCGCATCGCGGCGATTTCGATCTGCGCAGCCACATGGAAGGGAAGCTGGTGAAGAACGCAGAAGGCTGCCTGGAACTGGAGATGGTCGAGACGGCGGACGGCAAGAAGGTGCCGAAGCATAAGGGGAGTGGTCGCGATTTGACGTATCGTGATGATGTGACGAACGAGCGGTTCACGCCGCATGTGATCGAGCCGTCGGCCGGGGCGGATCGGGGGACGCTGGCGTTTTTGTGCGAGGCGTATCACGAAGACCAGGCGCCGGACGACAAAGGCGATATGCAGACGCGCGTGGTGATGAAGTTCCATCCGCGGATTGCGCCGGTGAAGGCGGCGGTGTTCCCGCTGGTGAAGAAGGACGGGATGCCGGAGGCGGCGCGGGAGATCTACTCGGCGCTAAAGAAACGGTTTGTGACGTTCTATGACGAGAAGGGGGCGGTTGGTCGCCGGTATCGTCGGCAGGATGAGGCGGGCACGCCGTATTGCATTACGGTCGATGGCCAGACGCTGCAGGACGGCACGGTGACGGTGCGCGATCGCGATTCGCTGGAGCAATGGCGCGTGAAGAGCGCGGATATT
This sequence comes from uncultured Planctomycetaceae bacterium, assembly GCA_964526975.1. Taxonomy (GTDB): domain Bacteria; phylum Planctomycetota; class Planctomycetia; order Pirellulales; family Lacipirellulaceae; genus JABDGM01. The sequence continues at coordinate 770 of CAZGMU010000399.1, read as the reverse complement.
GTGGAGGAGATTGCGAAGCGGGTGGAGGGGTAAACGATGCTTTCGGGTGCCATGGTCACTGCTTGGAGTGGCCATGCTTCGTCGACGTTTTGGCATGCCCACGCAAAGCCGTGGGCATGGCACCTCTCGCTACCACGCGGTGCTGACGCGGGTGGCGAGTTGGTCGACCTGGCCTTTGAGGTTGGCGAGCATCATGTGAGGACTTGCGCCGCGGACGAGGTCGGCGTAGAAGGCTGGGGCGCTGCCGCCGCGTGTGGCGGCGAGCGTTTCGGATGATTGTTGCAGTTGGCCGAGGCGTGTGTGGACTTCTTGTAGCTTGGCGGCGGAGTAGCGGCTGCTGCGCCAGAGGCGTGAGATGACGAGGACGAGGCCGAGGATCAGCGTACCTTGGCCGGCCATCGAGAGACCGATCGCGTAGTTCCAGTAGAGCATTTGGTTGGCGGACAGGGTCCAACCGATGAGGCCGACGCCGGTGGCGAGGATTATCGCGCCGAGGATGACGACCAGCCAGGCGACGATCTGCCCGCTGGTGTTGTGCTTAGGGCCAACGTCGACGGCGAACGACGCGGGGACGTAGGTCGACAGCGTCGGCGTGGTTGCATTTTCGATCTGAGCGAATAGATCTTGTGGCGGTTCGAATCGCCGCTCGGTGAACGCGCGATTTGGCGAAGTGCCTGTTGTGGGATTGGGTCGACGCAACTCGCGGACGGCGGACCGCAGGCGCTGTTGGGTTGCCCAATCGTCGTCGCGGAATGGGGCCGCGGTGGATT
>CAZGMU010000398.1:3880-4510 GCA_964526975.1 uncultured Planctomycetaceae bacterium | reverse complement strand
ACAAACAGTTCGCGCTCACGATCTCCTTTTCAACGCTGCTCTCGGCATTCAATTCATTAACACTCAGTCCCGCGCTGGCTGCGTTGATTTTGAAGCCGCATAAAGCTAAGAGAGACTGGTTTACGTGGTTGATCGATCACACGCTCGGCTGGTTTTTCAAGCTATTCAATATTGGCCTGGAAAAATTGAATACGGCTTATGTGTCGTCACTGTACTACGTTGTGCGATTGTCGGCGCTGGTGCTGCTCGTGTACGCGGGGCTGCTTTTTCTGACGTACCTCGGGTTCCAAACAGTCCCGACAGGCTTTATTCCGGAACAAGATCAGGGCTACCTCATCGTGGCGATTCAGTTGCCCGATGCGTCGTCGATTGATCGGACGGATGCGGTGCTGGCGCGGATGTCGGACATTGCTGCCAAGACGCCCGGCATCGAGGCGACGTTTGCCGTGACCGGCTTGAACTTGCTCTCCGGCACCACGCAAACGAACGTGGCGGTGATCTTCTTGCCGCTCAAGGAATTTGCCGAGCGAGTCGGCAACCCGGCCCAGTCTGCCCAGGCGATCGCTGGGCACTTGATGCAGGAATACAGCCATGTGCAGGAGGCGTTTTCGCTAGTGCTGTTGCCGCCGC
>CAZGMU010000398.1:0-3870 GCA_964526975.1 uncultured Planctomycetaceae bacterium | reverse complement strand
GTTCAAGGCATCGGGCAGGCGGGCGGTTTCAAAATGCAGGTGGAGGATCGCTCGGGTACTGCCACGCCACAACAATTGCAGGCCGCCACGGGAGCGCTGATCGGCGAAGCGATGAAGGACCCGCGGATTGCGGCCGCGTTCAGCACGTTTCGGGCAAGCGTTCCGCAGTTGTACGCCAATGTCGACCGCGTAAAGGCCAAGAAGGAGAACGTATCGGTCACCAATATTTTCCAAGCCTTGCAGGTGAACCTGGGCAGCTTCTACATCAACGACTTCAATTATCTTGGGCGGACGTACAAAGTTATTGCCCATGCCGATGCGCCATTCCGGGCGAAGGCCTCCGATGTGGCGCGACTGAAGACGCGCAATAACGCGGGGGCGATGGTTCCGCTAGGGACGGTGATGGAGTTGAAGGATATTGTTGATGCGGATCGCGTCAATCGCTACAACCTTTATCCGTCGGCAGAGATCAATGGCGGCGGAGCCCCCGGCGTCAGCAGCGGGCAGGCGATTCAAATTATGTCGGACATCGCGAAGCGGGTGCTGCCGCCCGGTATGAGTTTCGAGTGGACGGAGTTGGCCTATCAGGAAGTGACCGCTGGCAATACGGCGTTGTTTATTTTTCCGCTGTGCGTGCTCTTCGTTTTTCTGACGCACTCGGCCGAGTACGAAAGTTTCTCCCTGTCCGCGGCGATTATTTTGATCGTACCGATGTGTTTGCTGTGTGGCATCGCGGGTGTTTATTTGAGCGGAATGGATAATAATATCTTCACGCAGATCGGCTTCGTGGTGCTGGCGGGCATGAGCGTGAAGAACGCCGTATTGATCGTGGAGTTTGCCAAGCAGCAACAGGAGCACGACCCCAACATGCGCGCGAGCGAGGCGGCGATCAACGCGGCGCGGTTGCGGCTACGGCCTATTTTGATGACAAGCCTTGCGTTCATTTTGGGTGTGTTACCGCTCTTGCTGGCTACGGGGGCGGGCGCCGAGATGCGGCAGGCGCTCGGCACCGTGGTGTTTTACGGCATGATCGGCGTGACGATCTTCGGGTTGTTTGTGACGCCGGTGTTCTACACGGTCATCCGCAAGCTGGGCGGGGACAAGCCGATTCGTGCGCCGCACATGCTGTCGCGACCAGTAATACCGCATGGCTCCGGCGAGCAGCCGCACGAGTTAGCCCATCATTGACGGATCCTGCAATGCAGTAGGCTGCTTGTGTGGTTTGTTACGCGATCAGCTCATGAATGACGCGGCCTTCGACGTCGGTAAGACGGAAATCGCGGCCAGCGTAGCGGTAGGTGAATCGCTCGTGGTCGAAGCCCATGAGATGAAGAATCGTGGCGTGCAGGTCGTGGATATGAACGCGGTTTTCGACGGCTTTGAAGCCAAACTCGTCGGTCGCGCCATGAACGTAGCCGCCGCGGACGCCGCCGCCGGCCATCCACATGGTGAAGCCGTGATGGTTATGGTCGCGGCCGTTTACCTTGCCCTGATTGGCGCCTTTCTTCGGTAGCTCGACCGTGGGCGTACGGCCGAACTCGCCACCCCAGATAACGAGCGTGTCTTCGAGTAAACCCTGCTGCTTCAAGTCGACGAGCAGCGCGCCGATCGCCTGATCGCATTCCCTGGCGAGATTGCGGTGCTGGATTTCAAGGTCGTCGTGGCTGTCCCAGGGCTGACCAGCACCATGCCAAAGCTGCACAAAACGAACGCCGCGCTCGATCAGGCGGCGAGCAATGAGCAGTTGCCGTGCCTGCACACCCGGGCCATACATATCGCGAATGTATTGTGGCTCACGACGAACGTCGAACGCCTCGGCCGCTTCGGTCTGCATGCGGAAACCGAGCTCGAACGAGCGGATGCGAGCTTCCAGGGCGGAGTCGTTTTGCCGCGCCTGCAAGTGGCGATTGTTGAGTCGTTCTAGCAGGTTGAGCTGCTCGCGCTGCTCCGGTAGCGAGAGGCGGTTATTGCGGATATGCTCGATGAGCTGCTCGATGGCCGTGTGCTGGGTGTCGACATAGGCGCCTTCGTACACGCCGGGCAGAAAGCCGGACTGCCAGTTCTGGGTTTCCTGAATGGGGAAACCGAAGGGGCACATCGCGACGAAACCCGGCAAGTTCTGGTTCTCGCTGCCCAGGCCGTAGCAGAGCCAGGAGCCGAGGCTGGGGCGAATTTGCCGGGCATCGCCACAGTTCATCAGGAGAAGCGAGGCTTCGTGGCTGGGGATGTCGGCGTGCATCGAGCGGATAACACAGATGTCGTCGATGGAAGCGGCCGTGTGGCGAAAAATGTCGCTGACTTCGATCCCGCTTTGGCCATACTTGTGAAACTTGAACGGCGAGGGGAGAGCAGCACCAGTGGGCCGCTCGGTCGGAAGTGAGCCGCCCGGCAGCAGCTTGCCGGCGTGCTTGTCGAGCATCGGCTTGGGGTCGAACGTGTCGACGTGCGACGGACCGCCGTTCATGAAGATGTGGATGACACGCTTGGCTTTTGCCGCGAAATGGGGCGCATGCGGAGTTAGCGGATTGGTTGAAGCAGCAGTCGCCTTTTGTGCGCCACAGACCAAGTTGCCGAGCGCGAGCGCTCCAAAGCCCATGCCGCAACGATGGAGAAGCTCGCGGCGGGTCAGGGTTAGGTGCTCGGGATTGAATCGATGTGGCATGGTGGCGCCTCGCTAGTCGACGAATGCGAAGTCGTTGCTCATCAGAAGTATCTGCGCAAGCTCCTGCCAACGAGAGAGCGGCGGAGCGAGCAGCGGACCGTGGAAGCCGGTGGACGAATCCCACACTTGGATCGGGGCTTTTTCGGAGCTTGTTAGGCGGAGTGTGACAGTCCAGGTGAAGGTGTCGGAGTTGGCATTGGCTCGGCTGTCGGTGACGAAGTCGATCGTGTCGCCTTTTTGAACCTCGAACGGTTGCGGGTTGGTGGCGGCTTGGCTGCTCGCAACGTCCCAGGAGCCAACGACGCCGGCTCGACTGCAAATGATGCGGCCACGGACGCCATCGCTCCCCGATTGCGAGTGACCGAGGACGCCCTCGATAAACAGTTTGCCGTTGGCCGGTGCGGTCCAGCGACGAATGGCCGCGTGGCCGGCATCACCGGGATGACCACCGGTCGCGTTAAGCATCACCCAGCCGATCGACAGATCCGGTAACTGGGAGCCACCCTGCCACTGGCCGCTGACGAAGACCGGAAGGGGCTGAAATTGAACGGTTCGGGCAGCCTCGTCGACCGTGCCCCAGCCGAACTGCCAGGTGAGCTGGTTGTAGGCATTATTATAGGCGGCTGAATCACCGACATCGACAAACTCGAGGGCATCGGTAAGTTCGTCCAGTGTGGGCTCTCGACCAAGCGCCATTCGGAAAAGTCGATTGATGTGGCGAACGCGGTTGGCCGCGGTTGCCGCCTGGGAGCTTGCCGGAGGCTCGACCCCAGCCACCCTTTGCGTTTCACTATGTTCGGCCAGGAACGTTGCCTGCTCGATCGCAAAGGGACTGTTCATGAGGAACAGCGCCTGCTGTGGCGCGGTTGTCTGCGGGCGATCGGCCGTATGCGTATTCGGGTTGGCGAAATCGAACGTACGGAAGAACGCTGGGAGGTTCTGACGTTCGATGAATCCGTAGACCGAGCGGCGCGCGGAGAAAGGAGCGTCGGTCAACTGGACGGAAGGGCCGCCCATCGTGTTGTCGAGTCGGCCCGAGGCAACCAGGAGCGAGTCACGAAGTGCCTCCAGATCGAGCCGGCGGCGATTGGCGTGCCAGTAGAGCTTGTTGTCGGGATCTACGGCGGCGCAGTCGGCGCGCGAGTCGCTGGATTGGCGGTACGTGCTGGAAAGGACGATTTCGCGGATCAGCTTCTTGGTGGACCAGC
>CAZGMU010000397.1:0-4513 GCA_964526975.1 uncultured Planctomycetaceae bacterium | reverse complement strand
TATTCGAACGGCTACGCTCGCGCTACGAGCGATTCCTGGGGCGCACTATTCGATTTCGCTGGTTGCTTATCGGAGGTTATTTGGCAACGAGCGTTGTCGTGCTGATCGTTGCCTATTCATTGCTCGGTCGCGGAATTTTTCCTGTTGTCGATGCCGGCCAGTTTCGGTTGCGAATGCGAGCGGCCGACGGCACTCACATCGTCCGGACTGAAGAGCTGGCGAAACAAGCGCTCAACATCGTTCGGGAAGAACTTGGGTCGGATAGCGTCCAACTTTCACTCGGCTACGTTGGCATGATCCACTCGAACTTTCCGATTAATGCCGTCTACCAATGGACGCGGGGCCCGGAGGAGGCAATTCTTTACGTCGATTTGAACGAGCATCTCGGTCTCAGCGATGAGCAGCTCAAAGAGCGGCTCCGAAAGCGTCTTGCGCACGACATGCCAGACGTTCGCTTTTCTTTCGAACCGTCTGACATCGTCAACGACGTGATGAGCTTCGGCTCGCCGACTCCAGTGGAGATTGCCGTGAGCGGCTCCAACTTCGCCGATGACCGCGCATTCGCTGATAAGATTATGGGAGAGCTTGGTAAGATCCCGTCGCTACGTGATTTGCAATTTGGGCAATCGCTCGACTATCCCACGATCCAAGTCAACGTCGACCGCGAGCGTGCCGGCCTTGCCGGCGTAACCACTGCCGATGTTTCACGAGCGCTCGTCACCGCGACTTCTTCCAGTCGATTTACTGTGCCGAATTACTGGGCCGACCCGAAGACCGGTATTGCCTACCAAGTGCAGATTGAGATTCCGCGCCCGGTCGTGCGGTCACCAGATAACGTCGTCACGATTGGCTCCGCCAATGATCTTGCCCAGATTCCGCTCAAAAACACCAAGACCGGAGAAGTCCATGTCGGCGACGTATCGCAGATACAACCCGGCACAATGCCCGGGCAATACGATCGCTATAACATGAAACGCCAGATCACCATCACTGCCAACATCGCCGGGTCCGATCTGGGGACTGTGACAAACCAGGTTGCACGGGCGATCAAAAATGCCGGTGCTCCACCGACCGGCGTACAAGTGGAAACACGTGGACAAATTCCGCCGATGCGACAAATGCAATCTGGGCTATTGGTCGGCTTAGCGCTCGCTGTGATCGTGGTGTTTTTGCTGCTTACTGCCAATTTTCAATCGCTGCGGCTTGCGCTCGCGACCGTCTCTACCGTGCCAGCTGTCGTGGCTGGTGTCGCACTCTTTCTACTTATCACACGAACAACGTTAAATATTCAGTCGTTCATCGGTGCGATTATGGCCATCGGCGTTGCTATGGCAAATGCCATCTTGCTGGTCACGTTTGCCGAACAGCGCCGCCGCGAAGGGCTCACCGCCAGCGAAGCTGCTATAGGCGGAGCGAGCGGCCGTTTGCGCGCGATTTTAATGACGAGTTGCGCCATGGTCGCCGGCATGTTGCCGATGGCGCTTGGATTCGGTGAATCGGGTCAGCAGAATGCACCGCTTGGCCGCGCAGTTATCGGCGGCCTCCTCGCAGCGACAGCCGCGACGTTGCTCGTGCTCCCGACCGTGTTTGCAATGGTACAAAATAAATCGAGTCGCAAAACGTCATCGCTTCACCCATCGGATATCGGGAGTCGAAGCATCAGTCCCTCCGCAACCTAAAACATAGTGACCGCTTTCATCACACCCATTACCAAACGGTAATTAAAACAACAGGCAGCAGATGAAAATTCCAAGCGAGTGTCGTTGGCTTATAACATTGCTTCCAGGTCTCGTAATCGCTGCGGGGTGCGGCCGAACGGCTACACCTAATGTGGAGCAGACGGCCAAGAGTCAAACGGAATCAGCCGTGGCGCGCGTCGTAGTGGGCAAACCCCAGCAAAAGACGCTGATCGCCAACACTACGCAGCCCGGGCGCATCGAAGCGTTTGAGGACACGCCGATTTTTTCCCGTGTCGCTGGATATGTAGAAAAGGTACATGTCGATATCGGCGATAAAGTCTCTCGCAATCAGCCGCTGGTGACAATCCAAGTGCCCGAACTTGCCGACGATGTCAAGCAAAAGACAGCCCTGGTCGCTCATGCGGAAGCTCAGGTGAAACAAGCTGCAACGAAGATCGACGCGGCTAAGGCGGCAGTGGATACGGCAGACGCGAAAGTCGCGGAAGCTACAGCCGAATTGACTCGCGCAAACGCGGAGGGAGAGCGCTGGAAGAGCGAACATGCACGCGTGAAGGAATTGGTGGCGAGTGGTTCATTGACGGAAAAGCTCGGCGACGAAACACTGAATCAGTCGCGCGCTGCAGAAGCATCACAAGAAGCGGCAAAGGCCGGGATTAAGTCGGCTGAGGCCGGGGCTCGCGAGGCAAAAGTAAACGTCGCCAAATGTGAAGCCGATCGCGATGCGGCCGTCGCACAGCTCGGGGTTGCGCAAGCTGACCTCGCACGCGCAAAAACCATGTTGGACTATGCCACGATTCGCTCGCCTTTCGATGGCGTAGTCGTGAGTCGCGACGTGGACACCGGCCATTTGGTTCAGCCGGCTACCGGCAGCAGTGCTCAATTGCTCAATGTGGCGCGAACCGACCAAGTTCGCGTATTTGTCGATGTTCCAGAGCTTGAGGCGGCGGCAGTCGATGATGGTGATCCAGCAACCATCCGTATTCAAGCCCTACCGGAAAAGAGTATCGCGGCCAAGGTGACTCGCACAAGCTGGTCGCTCAAGGAATCGAACCGTTCACTGAGAGTCGAGGTCGATATCCCGAATGCCGAATCGTTGCTACGGCCCGGCATGTACGCAACCGTTACCATCGAACGCGATCGTCGCAACAACGCGCTTGTGATACCCGTGACGGCGATGTTTAATAAGAACAACGAGGCCTGCGTCAGTTGCGTGGTTTCGGGCAAGGTTGAAGTGAAGCCGGTGCGCTTAGGACTGCGCAGTGGTCCAGAGATTGAAGTGCTGGATGGCCTAAACGCGGAGAGTGTGGTCGTTCTGACACAAGGTGATAAGCTTGAACAGGGCCAGCCGGTGGAGGCGTCGGCCAAACAGTGATACCGCGGTTTGAGCGGTGGCGCGAATTCAGATCGGCGACAGAGCAATGAGTGAGGATGTACTTCGACACCTGTATTTGGGATTCATTCGGCTACACATCCTCTATCACGCCGACAAAGAGCTAATTTGTGGCGTCGAGTTAATGGAGGAATTGGGACATCACGGCTATGACGTAGGTCCTGGTACGATTTATCCGATGCTCCATCAAATGGAGAAAGCGGGCCTACTAGTCGCCAAGGAGGAAGTGCTTAAAGGCAAGCGCCGTAAGAATTTTCGAGCGACTGCGGCGGGCCGCAAGTTGCTGCGTGAGGCCAGAGCAAAGGTTCGCGAATTGGCGTCCGAAGTGTTGGATGACAAAGATGCCCGTCATCGAGATAAGTAATGAAACGATTTCTCTCGACTCACGCACCGGCGGCGGTGCTGATCATTCGCATCATGGTCGGTGCCGTGTTCGTCTCCGAAGGTACGCAGAAATTCTTGTTTCCCGCTGATGTTGGTGCGGGGAGATTCGCGAAAATTGGTTTTCCGTCGCCAGAGATTGTCGCACCTTTTGTTGGGTCGTTTGAAATCGCCTGCGGCGTCCTCGTTCTTTTTGGCGTTTTCACGCGCTTCGCTGCCATTCCTCTCATCATCGTAATGATCACTGCGATCGTGACTACCAAGGTCCCCATTCTTATGGATGCCGGATTTTGGAAAGCTGCACACGAAGCCCGCACTGATTGGTCAATGCTGCTGGGTGCATTGTTCCTGCTTATTGTGGGAGCCGGGCGGTGGTCCGTCGATGCGCGCATAACCAGGGCCCAGTGACGACTCTCCAACTACCGCGGCGGCTATCTTGTCCACGACTGATGTCGACCACTAACTGCGCTTGAGCAGGACTTCTCCATCCGACTTTGCGGCCGCAATAAACAACGGAAGAGACAGGATCTGGGCACTAATTGAAAGTATGACCACTGCGACACGAGACCAGTCATATAACACGCCCGCAGCCACGCTGCCGATCAGCCAACCACCGCCGTACCCCGTATAGAACAACCCAAACGCCAAGCCGCGTCGGTTCTCCGGCAACAGCCCGGCGATGATCGCCTTCAGTAGCGTATCTTGCGTTGCATATCCGACGCCCCACAACGCCAGTCCTAAAAGAACACCCCAAAACTTCCCAAAGAACACGAGCGGTGAAAACAAGGACGTTATCGCCACTGCAATTAGGACTACACCCAAACCCCACCGATCATAGGAGCGTCCCAACAGTAAGCCGATGGGCACGCCAATGCCTGTTGAAATACCGAGGAAAAGCGGAATCCAAAATCCCCGGACATCGGTTGCCTCCGATAAGTGGTAGGAGATCAATTCGAAGTTGGTCAGCCCGGCTGCGAAACACGCTCCGGCGAGCATATACAGCCAATATGCGCGGCCAAAGCCTTTTCGCGTAGTTGCTTTC
>CAZGMU010000396.1:0-4515 GCA_964526975.1 uncultured Planctomycetaceae bacterium | reverse complement strand
CGAACGTCTGGCTCATCCTCGGCCACGGCGATTCGGACAGACGGCAGGCCGTTGTCAATCATGCTGTTCCTTCTCATTCCTGGCAGCTACGCCAAACGCGTGAACCCCACCTTAGGAACGCCTCAAAAATAACTTCCCCATTTCAAAATAACCACGGAGGGCACGGAGAAGATATCTAGGAGAATAAAAACACCAATCTTCACGAATGCCCGCTAATGTCCAATATCAAAGAAAAGGCTATTTTCGTCTCACTCTCGATTCTGATTGATTGGCGTAGATTCGTGACAATTCGTGTTCTTCTGTCTCTACTTCCGTCTTCTCTGTGCCCTCCGTGTCTCCGTGGTGAATTCTATCTGCCGAAGTTATTTCTGAGTCATCCCTTGGTGAATTCTACGCGACGATCCAGAATTGGTCGAAAGCGTGGTGCGCTGAGCCAATTTGTCGGATGAGACATTCATTATCCCAGTCCTGCCAATGCTATGTCAACTCAATGACTACGCTCTCGCTGGCTCAAGGTTCGCTTGTATGCTTAGAATTTCAGCGTCGACAATCACAGCATGCTCGGGGTTGGATTGTGTTCGACAGCGGATGCATCCTCGCCTGTAAGCGGCTCAAGCGATGCTTCCCAACGGTTGTACCCAACCAACGCGCTTCCCTGCTCGAATTTGCCGGATTGCTCACCAGTCGCTTCGAGCGTCGCCCAACGCACGTAAGCCAAAAGCTGCTGCTCGGAAGAAAATGTGGCCACAAGCCGACGTGGACCATCTTTTTTCGTGCCGTAGAGGTAATGCATCGTTGCGATCTCCGAGACTGTCGCCCACCCTCGCGAATAGCGTACCAGCGCCTTAAATTGTTCGCTGTCGTATCGCCGGACAGTTGGCGCTACTGGGTATTATTGATTCTTATTCAGTTTCTCCGCCGCTTCCACCGCTGCGGGGAGGCCTTTGTCGGCCACACCGAGTGCTCCGCGGCCTTCGCGAAGACGATCCTTTACATCTTGCTGGACATCTTCCACATCGGCTTGCCAAACGCGTTCTTTCTCGTCGTCTGCCAGCGGCTTAAGCGGTCGTATGATGCGCATGCCGACGCCCGTGGCAGGTTCCTCGGTATACCACCAAGGGCTCAGCGGGATGTTGGGGTCGGAGAGCTTCCATTCTTTCTCTTCGGATGGCTGACGCGCGGCGCTGCGAGCCGCATCGGCCGGCAACAGCCAACTGCCGCCGCGCACAACACGTGGGAAGGTTTTCGTCGGCCATTGAATCGCTTTCGCCGCATCGACTGGGCCTAGGCCTATTTTCGCGTAGGCTTCGGGCGAGTATTGATCGAGCGTCCACTCGGCGACGTTGCCATGCATATCGTGAAGGCCCCACGGGTTCGGCTTTTTGGTGCCGACTGGGTGCGTTTGGCTGTCGCCATTTTCATCAAACCAGCCATACTCAGCGAGCTGCGCGGGATCGTCGCCGAACGAGTAGGCGGTGTTCGTGCCGGCGCGGGCTGCGTACTCCCACTCGGCTTCGCTCGGCAGGCGATAGTCGCTGCCGGTGATACCGCTGATCCATTTTGTGTATTGGCGAGCGGAGAATGGCGTGATCGTGACAGCCGGCTGATTCGGCTGATCGCCGGCGCTGTAGGTAAAGGTCGAGTCGTAGAGGGGCGTCGGACAAGTGACGCCGTCGACGCTCCATTTATCTTCGAACTTGCCGTTCCAAGCATGCGTTTCGACGAGCTTGCGTTGAGCATCCACCTCGGGACCGCTTCCTTTGCCGGGGTTCAAGGCGAGGCGCTGCAACTTTTTGAAGGCGTCGTACATTCCCATATAGGACCGATATTCGGCCCAGGTCACCTCATGCTTGCCGATCCAGAAGGGCTCGACCTTCACGCGGACCTGAGGACCTTCGTCTTTGTTGCGATGCTCTTCACTCTCGGGGCTACCCATTAAGAATTCGCCGCCTGGAACTGGGATCATCTCGAAGGTGATATCGGTGCCAGGAATTTTTTCAACGTAAGGAACCATGTATCCGCCATCGACTTTCACGGAACGGACATCGGCCGGCGGCGTGGCGACGATTCCACGTGTGACCAGTTCGGCTTCGGCGGAGGCCCAATGAGCAACCAGGATCGCCGGCGCGATGGCGAGCAGGCGAACGAGTGTTGAAGTACGAGCGAATGAATTCAATAGTTGCATGTCAAATAAAAGCTGGTTTCGAGGCCGCCCGATTTACAAGAGTTCGGGCTCTTGGCGGGCTCTCTGAATTCTGGCGAATTCAGCTACGAAGATCTGCGAACTTCCTAACCATACAGGATGACCCAACAGCCAGCCTGTGGCAAGCAGTCGGAAAACTATCGCAACAATCGCATTCTGAGCCCGGCCATGCTATCTTTGAATGGATACTCATCGTAAATCCACGTCCTATGGCTAGAGGCTAGAACATGGCGTCGCAATCCGCTCCTTGGATCACTTATCGCCCGGAATTGAAGGTGCTCGACTGCACCATCCGCGACGGCGGGCTGATCAATAGCCATCGGTTCAACGACGAATTGGTTCGCGCGGTTTACGAGACATGCGTGGCGGCGGGCATCGATTATATGGAGGTCGGATACAAGGCCTCGCCGCGGCTGCATCCGCGGGGCGACTTCGGCGCAACGCGGTTCACCGACGAGGAATGGCTCGATCGCCTGTTTGCCGATCATGATGCAGACAAAACCGGCCTCAAGCTGACAGTCATGGCCGATGCCGGCAAATGCGATTGGAAGGAGCAGATCGTGCCGCGAGCGCAGAGCAAGCTCGATATGATTCGAGTCGCATTCTATGCGCACCAGGTTTCCGAAGCGGTCGAGATGATCGAGCATTGCCACGAGCTGGGCTACGAAACGAGCGCGAACTTGATGGCCGTGTCGAACATCACGGAAACCGAGATCGATACCGTGCTCACGGCGATCGCGCCGACCCACGCGGGAACGATGTGCATCGTCGATAGCTTCGGCCACCTGTATCGTGAGCAAATTGACGGACTGTACGCCAAGTATAGCGGGGCTTTGGCCGGCACCGGCAAAGAGATCGGCATCCACGCTCACAACAACATGCAGCTCGCGTTTGCCAATACGATCGAGGCGATTATCCTGGGCGCGAATCGAATCGACGCCACGATGGGCGGCCTGGGACGCGGGGCCGGCAACTGCCACATGGAGCTGTTGCTCGGTTTTTTGCGCAACCCCAAGTTCAAATTGCGGCCGGTCGTTCAGCTCCTGCAGGAGCACATCGAACCACTGAAAGCCACGGTCGAATGGGGGCCGCTGATTCCATACAACATCACGGGACAGATGAACCTGCACCCCCGTGCCGCGATGCAGTTTCGCGCCAGCAAAGAGAAAGACGACTTCGTCAAGTTTTACGATCAGGTGGCAGCGGATATTTGAGAGCGCGGCGTGATAAGAGCCGACCGATAGGTTTAGGGATAGCTCAAAAACAACTTCGGCAGATAGGATTCACCACGGAGACACGGAGAGAAGAGGGGAGATTAAAAATGTAAATTGCTGAAAATGACATTTCTGCAATTCTCAATTTGCAATCGCTTTTTCTTCTCTGTGCTCTCCGTGCCTCCGTGGTTATTCCGGAAATGAAGATGTTATTATTGAGGCGTTCCTTAGTCACGAAAAGCACAAGAAGCACGAAAACTCTTCGTGGCTTTTTGTGCTTTTCGTGGCTACTTCTCCAATTCGGTTGCCCGCTATGCTTCTCTGCGAACGTGTGAAAAGGGATAGCTCGATCTGAAAAGCGTTAACCGTTCTGCGTCGGCGGAGTTCCCAAGACAAACACCGCGCCACATTCGTAGCAACCTTCTTCGACACGTCGGCAGCGCACGATTTCGATTTGAAACTCTTTTGTTTTGGGCAATCGGATGCGGCAGCGTTCTTGGGGAAGTAATTGAACCGGCGAAAGGAACTTGAGCCCCTGCCGCGAGGCGTCGGCCGTGTAGACACCGAGCTGCTTTCCGTTCCACTGCAAGATGCCCTTGCCGCGGAGAAAGAAGCGCGCGTATGCCCGGCGGCAACCTTGCTGAGATGGCACGGCGCCGTAGTGATCGTAGAAGTCGGTCATCTCGTCTGGAAGGTTGGCCTTCAACTCGACCTTCTCCCAAGCGGCTTGCATCACATCTTCGTCATCGCTGATGTCCAGCATTCGACTGCCTCGCGATCAAAATGAGTTCCTGCCTGGGGGCGTAAATAGACCAGCACTTCGATAAGAGCTTTCGGCTATCGGCTGTCAGCTATCGGCCAGAAAGCCATAGGCCAATTGCGCAGTCTTCAATAGTGTGGCCAGAGAGCGAAGTCGGCGCAAAAGCCCTTAAAATAAGCTTAGGTTGTGAAGTGAGCTTCCGTCTCACTGAGCGCAAGTGGCCGCCGTTTACTCGGTAGCCGGTTGCGCGGCTGGCGTGAGCTGTGCCAAATGTGAGGGCGATTGGCTCCACGATCAGATTCTATTCCCAGGGTATGCCGCTGCGCGGTGCCCCTGGG
>CAZGMU010000395.1:673-4520 GCA_964526975.1 uncultured Planctomycetaceae bacterium | reverse complement strand
CGTCTATAGCTTCCATTCCGGTGGTTGCAATACTGCTTTTGGCGATGGCAGCGTTCAGTTCGTCAAAGAAGATGTTTCGCCGGATGTTTTCGTGTCGCTTATTACGCGCGCTGCGGCTGATCAGACAGGCACCGAGTACTAACCGGTTGCTATTCTTGCTATTACTCCCATCAAGGCTGCCAATGCCTTGATGGGATTTTTATTGCGCTATCTTTGCCGATCGTAACTCTTTGCCTGTAGATGGGCTTGCTTCGTTTGACAGCCTGCCCCGTGCCACTTACGATTGACCCGTATTTTCACGAGCTTTTTCGTGGTCATACGGCCCTTGTCTCAGCAGTCTCAATCTGGAGGGCGAGCGGATCATGTCACAGGATAGCGAAGCGATGATGCCGAAGGACATCGCCAGGTTCATCGACCACACGTTGCTCAAGCCGGACGCAACATTCGATCAAGTCACAAAGCTTTGCAAGGAGGCGCTGGAATACGGCTTTGCCTCGGTTTGCGTGAACCCCTGTTATGTGCATCATTGCGCGGAGTTGCTGCGGGACTCTGCCGTCAAGGTTTGCACCGTGATCGGCTTCCCGCTGGGGGCTAATGCGACGGAAACCAAGGCCTTCGAGGCTCGCCAGGCAATTCGCGACGGGGCGAACGAGATCGACATGGTCATCAATGTCGGCGCGCTCAAGAGCGGCCGCGACGAACTGGTTTGCGAAGACATTCGCGCGGTTGTCGAAGCGGCGGAAGAGGGGGGGGCGATCTGCAAGGTCATCCTGGAAACGTCGCTGCTCAATGATGATGAGAAGGTTCGCGCTTGCTTGGCAGCACGACGTGCGAAGGCCCATTTTGTCAAAACGGCCACCGGCTTCGGCCCCGGTGGCGCGACCGTGGAAGACGTCGCCCTGATGAGCCGCGAGGTCTCCGGCGCGAATATGAGCGTGAAAGCGTCGGGCGGCATTCGCAACTTGCAAGACGCCCAGCAAATGATTCGTGCCGGCGCCACCCGCATTGGCGCCAGTGCAGGAGTGAACATCGTGAAAGAGTCGCAAGGCGGGGCAGTATCCGAGGCGTCCTCTGGTAAATACTGAGAATAACCACGAAGGACACAAAGAGCACGAAGATCAAGCACGGCGGGTTTTGATGCGTTCGCCAAACATACCTCAGTTTGAAATCAACTTTTCCTACGTCTCGTTGTTTCCTTTGTGATCTTTGTGTCCTTAGTGGTTAATGCTCGTCAGTAGTTGCAGCAGCACGGGCGAGGTCGTTGCTACTCGTGCTGGCAATCGTTAAGTTACAAGTCGATCACTAAGCGAAAGTGGAAGACTCCCGATGCTCGAACTTTACGACCAAATCGAAGCCGCCGCAGTCGCTATTCAGGGTAAATTTAAGGAAACGCCCCACGCCGGGATCATCCTTGGCACGGGGCTGGGTGGCCTCGTCGAGAAAATCGACATCGCGGCTACGCTCGACTACGGCACGATCCCACATTTTCCTGTTTCCACAGCCACGAGCCACCGTGGCCGGTTGGTATGCGGCCGACTCGAAGGTGTTCCGGTCGTGGTGATGGAAGGCCGTTTCCATCAGTACGAAGGCTACCCACTCAAGAAGATCACGCTCCCCGTGCGCGTGTTCAAGCGACTCGGAGCCAATCTGATGATCGTGTCACAAGCCGTCGGGGGCCTGAATACGATGTACCGCGCTGGCGACGTGATGGTCATCGACGACCAAATCAATCTGATGGGCGACAATCCGCTTGTGGGTGTGAACGACGACCGACTCGGCCCACGGTTCCCCGATATGTCGCAACCGTACGATCGAGAACTGATCGACGTCGGGCTAGAAATCGCTCGCAAGGAGAACTTCGTCGCCCATCGCGGCGTGACCGTCGCCGTCACCGGCCCCAACCTAGAAACGCGCGCCGAATACCGCTTCCTGCGACGGATCGGCGCCGACGTCGTCGGCATGTCCACGATCCCCGAAGCAATCGTCGCGGTTCACTGCGGCCTGCGTACCTTCGGCCTCTCGGTCATCACCGATATGTGCTACCCCGACCACGCCGAGCCAGTCAACGTCGAGCAAATCATCGCTACTGCCAACTCCGCGGGACCCAAGCTGCGGGCCATCGTGACAGGTGTATTGAAATACGACGCAGCCAAGGCAAAGAATTAACCACGGAGGCACGGAGAAGACATTATGAATCCGCAGATGAACACAGATATACGCAGATAAGAGTCAGAGAGTTAAAAGTTCTACTTGGGGACTATTATCCGCGTTTATCTGCGGAAAAATATTCTTTATTCATTCTTCTCTGTGTCCTCTGTGTCTTCGTGGTGAGAAAATAACCCATGCAGCATCTTGCCGCACAAATTATTGAATCGTCTGCGTACGTCCGAAGTCGATGGGACATTCGCCCGCGTTGCGGCATCATCCTCGGCTCGGGCCTCGGTAGCGTGGGCGAAGCGATCGAACTTGATGCGGCTATCAACTACGGCGAAATCCCGAACTTCTTGAAGTCGACTGCCGTGGGCCACAAAGGGCGACTCCTTTGCGGCAAGTTGAACGGCGTGCCCGTCATCGCCATGCAGGGCCGCTTCCATTGCTACGAGGGCTACTCGGCCGAGCGGGCAACCTTTCCCGTCCGCGTCATGAATGCTCTGGGAATCGAACTTTTGATCGTGTCGAATGCCGCCGGCGGGCTGAACCCGAACTTTGCCTGCGGCGATGTCATGGTTATCGACGACCACATCAACCTGCTCAACCGCAACCCGCTCGTCGGTGTGAACGACGACAACCTCGGCCCACGGTTCCCGGATATGGGAGCACCGTACGACCGCCGACTCGGCGACCGGGTGCTCGCAATCGCTCGCAAGAACGATTTCGTCTGCCACCGCGGCGTCTATGCCGCCATGCTCGGCCCCACCTACGAAACACGCGCCGAGATTCGCATGCTGCGATACTTCGACGCCGACGCCGTCGGTATGTCGACCGTTCCCGAGGCAATCGTCGCTGTTCACGCCGGACTAAAAGTGCTTGGCCTCTCGACGATCACGAATATCTGCTCGCCAGACATCCAGGTCACGACCAGCGGCCACGAAGTCATCGCCACCGCTGAAACTGCACGAGACAAACTGTTGGCGATCGTGAGCGGAATTGTCTCCGAAGAGTTTTCGAACTAGCCAGGAAAAACACGAAAATACACAAAAAAGAAAGTAGAACATTCTCTGATTTTTGTGCCTTTTTGTGTTTTTCGTGGCCAATCTGCCCCGTCGTTAAAATCGATCTGCGTTTTACCAAGCTATGAATGTCGTTTCTCTTATCTCGAAAAAACGCGACGGTGGCGAGCTCACCGAAGACGAAATCGGCTCGCTCATCAACGGCTACGTTCGCGGCGATGTGCCCGACTACCAAATGGCCTCGTGGGCGATGGCCGTGTACCTGCGCGGCATGACGGTCGCCGAGATCGCCGCCCTCACCGAGCACATGCTCCACTCGGGTCTTACGTTCGAGTGGCCGGCCGGCGAATCGCCCAAAGTCGACAAGCACTCGACCGGCGGCATCGGCGATAAGGTTTCCTTGCCGCTCGCTCCGCTGCTCGCTTGTTGTGATCTGCAAGTGCCAATGATTTCCGGTCGCGGACTGGGAGCAACCGGCGGCACGCTCGACAAGCTCGAAGCCATCCCCGGCTTCCGCACCAATCTAAGCACCGCCGAGTTTCAGCAGGTCTGCCGCGACGTTGGCTGCGTGATTAGCGGGGCAACGGCCGACCTCGTGCCGGCCGATCGCAAGCTCTACGCCCTGCGCGACGTGACCGGCACCGTGCCATCGATCCCGCTCATCACGGCCAGCATCA
>CAZGMU010000395.1:0-663 GCA_964526975.1 uncultured Planctomycetaceae bacterium | reverse complement strand
TCGACGCGCTCGTGCTTGATGTGAAGCATGGCACCGGGGCATTCATGAAAACGCTTGACGACGCCCGTGCGTTAGCAAGATCGATGGTCGACACCGGCAAGCGTATGGGCGTGCCCACGGTGGCATTGCTTACGGACATGAACCAGCCCCTTGGCCGCATGGCGGGGAACGCGAACGAAGTGAACGAATCGGTCGACGCGCTCATTGGCAAGGGACCGGCCGACTTGATGGAGGTAACGCTTGAGCTGGGGGCTGAGCTACTGGTTCTTGCCAAGCGCGAATCGACGACCGCCGCCGCCGACTTGCTGGCTGGCCTCGTGGCAGACCACGCACTGCCAGAACGAGATCGCCCCGCAGCGGTCGGTTCGCCAGCGGCGCAGTTCGGCCACCTGGGGGGCGCTGCTCCGATGGTGGCGCTGCTGAAGGCCGGTCTGGAAGTACAACAAGGACAGGTGGCCGCGGCGTTCGGCGTACATCAACCAGCCGGAGTCTTCCAAGGCTCCGCCGCGGCGCAACCTGCCAGAACACAAATTCCGCTTAACGATTCGCGGCTGGGAGCCGTCGTTTCGTGGTCGAAGGGGCAAAGGCGATCTTCGTCTGTCCACTGGATTTCTCCTCGCTGACGCCCGCGCTGGAAGCAGCACAAGAGGCGGGTGTGAAGGT
>CAZGMU010000394.1:0-4521 GCA_964526975.1 uncultured Planctomycetaceae bacterium | reverse complement strand
TCCAAATCGAGAATGAGACGAAAGTAGCCTTTTCTTTGATAGTTGGTATTAGCGGGGATTAGTGAAAATTAGTGTTCTTATTCTCTTGGACTTCTTCTCCGTGGTTATTCTGAAAATCTGGAAGTTATTCTTGAGTCGTTCCTAAGTTGGTGAGGGCCTGGTCGAGGTCGGCGAGGAGGTCGTGGATATTTTCTATGCCGCAGGAGTAACGGACGAGTGTTTCGGGGATGCCAAGGGCGGCGCGTTCGGCGGCGGTTAGTTCCACATGGGAGCCGGTGGCGGGCGGGGCGACGATGGTTTCGACGGCTCCGAGGTTGGCTGCGCGGTGGGCAAGCCGTAGCCGTGACAGGAGGCGTTTGACGGCGTCGAAGTCGCCGTGAAGTTGAAAGCTGAGGACGCCGCCGTAGCCGCCGGTCATTTGTCGTTTGGCGACGTCGTGATTCGGATGGTCTTCCAGGCCGGGATAGAAGACGCGGGCGACGCGAGGGTGCTCGCGCAGGTGGCGAGCGACGGCGAGCGCGTTGGAGTTTTGGCGTTCGACACGCAGGGCCAATGTTTTCATGCCGCGGAGAAGCAAGTAGGCGGCTTCGGGATGGAGCGTGGCGCCGGTGATTTCGCGGCGGCGAAAGACGCTGTGGACCAGATCTTCGCTGCCGACGAGGACGCCGCCGAGAGCGTCGGCATGGCCGCCGAGGAACTTGGTGGCGCTATGGATTACGAGGTCGGCGCCGAGCGAGAGGGGCTGCTGATTGATGGGAGTGGCGAAGGTATTGTCCACGACGACGATTGCGCCGCGGGCGTGAGCCCGCTCGGCGAGGCGGGCCAGGTCGAGGATTTTGCAGGTGGGGTTGGTCGGGCTTTCGAGGTAGAGAACTTGTAGGCCGGTATCGATCGCTTGCTCGATCGCCACGGTGTCTTCCGTTTGGCAAAGCTTTGTTTCGACCTGGATGCGTGGAAGGAATTCACTGAAGAGACGATTGGTGCCGCCGTAAGTGTCGACGACGGAGACGACGCGGTCGCCCGGCGCGAGGAGCGTGAAGAGGGTGTCGCTGATCGCGGCCATGCCGGTGGCGAAGCTGGTCGCGGCGGCGGCGCCTTCGAGGAGGCGGACTTTTTCCTCGAAGACGTGGACGGTGGGATTGGTGTTGCGGCCGTAGATGTGGCCGGGCGCCTGGCCGAGGGCGACGCTGCGCCAGTCGTCGAAGTTGTCGTAGCCGAATGAAACGCTGTGGACGACGGGTGTTTGGGTGGCGTGCTGCCAGTGAACTCCATGTTCGCCGCCCCAAACGGCACGGGTGGCGGGGTGAGCCGTGGAGATCGGGTCGGAGGGCAATTCTTCAGAAGGCTTTCGCAAGGGATTCACGGCGGTTGGGATACGATCAGTCGTTGGGGGGAATAAGAGTGGCCGAGGCGTGAGTGGCCGCATGGTGACAATCTATGCGACGCGGGCACGAGCAGGAAGACACGGAGGTGAACTGGCGGGGCTGGCTGGATTGTCGCGTGCTTTCACTTCGTCAGGAAGGGGGCAGGCGTAGGTAGATTTCGAGTGAGGCTACTTGCTGTCGAGAGTTTTCCAGGGACAGATTTGTTGCCCCGCAGGGCAATGCCGTTAACCTCTTTTCAAATACTAGACAACCGCGGATAAACGCAGGTGGACGCAGATAGAAGGCGAATGAAGGCCATCGTGCGTTTATCATCGATTGGAATCGATCCGCGTTCATCTGCGGCTTCTTTGTAAAAAGGGTTGACGGCACAGGGTGGGGCGCCCTGAGCCTTCGAAGGGCGTGGCGCGCTGCGGCTTGGGCAACCACGCCCTTCCCAAAGCACGATGATGCAAGTGCTGGCCTGGGAAAACCGCGAAGCGGTTCCACCCTGGGGATAGGATCAAAAAACAGCGTTTACGCCGCGGCGCATACAACCGAGACCGTGGACCTCTTTTTGTTTAACTCCCGCGGAGTAAAAAGCCCCGTTTTCAACCCTTCCCTATTACCCAGGGTGCGCTGGAGGACCGGCGACCCTGGGTTTGGGAGTGGAGCGCCGCGGCGTTCTTCGCGGCAGCACTTGCATTATCGTGAAAGCGTCAGGGCGTGCCCCCCGGAATTCCCGGGTACGCTCAAATAGTGTGTTTTTTGAAAGAAATACTCTATTTTTCTTGACGAGTTTGTGTTAATGATATATTTAATTGTTGCCAGGCGATCTTTTTTTTCTTCCCAGCGAGTCGATCGATGATATCTAAGATTTTTGGGATGGTTCTTTGTGCTGCGTTGGTTGCGTCATTTGTTGCTGAGGCATCAGCCGTGACCTTGTTCAGCGATAATTTCAATACGGACACTAGCGCTTTGTGGACGACGAACTTTGCCCCAGCGGCTAACGCCTCGACTCAAGAGGCGAAGTGGTTGTATGACTATTCTGCGATGGGCATTCCTTCGGCCTCTGGCCCCGGCGGCGATACGATTGGTTTGCGTCTGCGTGCCGATATTCCAATTGTGGGTGGCCAAGAGGTGACCAGTCGTCCTGCAGGTGTTACCTCTGGTTTATCGCTCTCTCCAACTGGAAAGGACTTCGGCTCGAACTACAAGCTGACGGTCGATGTCTGGTCAAATTACTTTGGCTCGCCCAATGCGTCTGGTCTGACTGACAACGTAAATTCAGAAGGCGGTACGAACAATGTGCTGTTTTCCATAGGAACCTCCGGCACAATTCCGAACACAATCGGGCAGTTGCAGCCTATACCCGGTACAACTCTTGACGGTATCTCACTTGTGACAACCGGCGACGGTGGTATTACTGACGACTATCGACTTTTTGCTAACGACACTCTCGTTGCTGCAAATAATCCGGCCTACTTGGCTGGAGGGCGCGTCAACACCCAACAGCTTTACAAGGATCTATTTCCTGCGAAAGCCGCTCCTGCCGTTCAGGTGGCTTTTGCTCCAACCGAATATCCTGATCCGGTTAATCCAATGTCGGGAATGACCGAACCCGGCACATTTGGCTTTGCATGGCATCACGTCGAGATCAAAGTCGAAGACGGCATCGTAACTTGGGCGATTGATGGAACAACAATCGTCAATGCAGACGCCAATGGGGTTGGCCTAGGCGGCAATAACATCGCCATCGGTATTACTGACGTGAATAACACGACAGCGCGCCATCCCGCTTTGGTTTTCACGGTGTTTGACAATTTGGTTGTATCTGATCTTTCGGCTCCAGCCGGCCAACTAGGCGACTTCAACAACGATACGAAGGTTGACGCTGCCGACTATGTGACGTGGCGGAAGAACAACGTGGCAAACGCCTCCCTTCCAAACGACGATGGCGCCGCCAATCAGGCAGATCGCTACACACTTTGGCGTGCCAACTTTGGCAATCCGCCGGGAACTGGCAGCGGCCTTGAGGAGGCGGCTGTTCCCGAGCCCAGCTCGCTGGTGTTGCTCGCTGTGAGCGCCGCCTGCTGCTGGTTCGCCCGACGAAGGTCGTAGCCTAAGGAACCGGGCCTAGCGCCTGGTTTTGTTAGAGTTCCTTAGTTCGACTTTTGCAGTTTTTAGGGAACCACGAAAAGCACGGAATCACGCGAAATAAGACGATTTCATCGATCGCCCTGCAGCACGGTGTGTTTTGGCGCAGGTATGATCAACATGGTCTAGCGCAAAAACTGGCTCACTCCCAGGTTTTCGGGCCTTTCGTGAATTTCGTGGTTCGGAAATGTGCAAAACTCGAACTTAGAGCATTATCGGAGTTGCTAAATCAACGCCGACATCGTGGCTGATTCGCTCTCCAGACTGACTCGGTCGTATCGCAACTCGTTGTTTCTTTGGGTGCAGTTCGGGAGGTTCAGGCCACTGGTGGGTGCGAGCGCCCGCCTTGCGTGACGGCAGGTAATGATGAGCCCTGCGTCAGCGCCGGGCTTAAACCTGAAGAAAAAAAGCTGCGAACGCTCCTCGTGGATCGGGCGCCATCGGGGCCGAGTGTTCCTGGCCACAGGCCGAAACTACAGGGCCTTTCGCTCTGACAATTCAAATCTGCCTATAATTGTTGTGTAGGAGATCGCGTATGTCGCTCACGATTGAAACCATCCCCGATCTGGAACTTGGTGGCTTCACTGCTCGCTTACCCGGCGTTCCCGCCTATGGCGAAGGCGAAACTGAAGACGAAGCGATTGCGGATCTACGAGAAGCGCTTCGCGGGTACATCGAAACTTTCGGCTTGGACGACGTGCTAGGCCGGCTGACTCAACCAGCACTTCGCACCATCGAGTTGGATCTTACGGAACTAGCTCGTGGCTAAGCTACCGCGCGTTACCAGTTCGGAGATGTGTCGGTTTCTTGTGCGGCAGGGATTTGGGCTACTGTGAGTACGGGGCAGCCATCACTTCTATTCTCGCGACGAACTCCGCACGACCGTTCCTGTTCACGGCAACAGTCCGCTCAAAATCGGAACGCTTCGGAGCATCCTATGTGATATTCGGATGTCGCCGGCAGGTTTTGTTCGTGAACTTCACGCGTGAATAGGGTATCGGCC
>CAZGMU010000393.1:4145-4554 GCA_964526975.1 uncultured Planctomycetaceae bacterium | reverse complement strand
TTCGCAGCGCTCGAAGTTGTGCTGTACAACGAGCGTCCGCGTCGTACGCGGCTTGTGATGCCGGGATCAGCAGGTCGGCCAATATCCCGTATCCGGTGGGAGTCTGTGGCACCAGATGTCGGCCGACAGTTCCGCGACCATCCTTCCAGGTTTTCGATAATGCGGCTAGCTCGACATCATAGTAGTCGAGTGCTCCGACAAAGAATCGCTTCACCGGCCAGCCAATGATGTTGAAAACCCACGCCGGGGGAGAGGAAGCCTCTGGCGGAAGCGCCTTGATCGAATCGACCGAAAACGCTCGTTCCGTAGTCATTGCCTTGAGAAGTCGATTAGCATTTTCATGCAGCGCCAGCTCTTGATCCAGCGCCACATGCGTTTTCGGCGATACTGGCCCGGCGTTAAGCGCATC
>CAZGMU010000393.1:1014-4135 GCA_964526975.1 uncultured Planctomycetaceae bacterium | reverse complement strand
CCACTACCGTTCCCCGCATCGCAATCGCGACCAGCATATTGACTACCAAAGGCTCGTTGTCGCACTGCCGGGCAAGTTTTAATGCCTCGATGCCAATCGCTATCGCCTGATCGCGTTGTCCGGCCTCTGTTAGCTCTTCCATACGCCAGCGCAGGAATCGGCAGGCGGTACGGTTTCTACTGATCGGCTGTTTGAGAGCTACATCTAGAAATTCGTTGGCCCCCAACGAGAAGTTGGCCAGCGAGGCATAAGTCTTACGACTAGCTGCGTCGGCCAGTCCGGTGTCGATCTCTGGATATTTATCGAGAATCGTGCGAATCGCTTGCAGTTGGTCGGCTGTCGGCGCCTCACCGATATCCGTGCGCGCGTAGTAACCCTTCCCGGTAGGCGAATCGTAGAACTTTGCGTAGTCTTTCGAAAACGCATCCAACCTTGGTCCGATCTTGGCGATAGCCGCCGCCGCGTTCTCGCCTTCTGGAACGGGTTTCGGCGCTAAGTCCGCAATCGACGCCGGTTGACCGGTCGCCCGGATTGCCGCGATGCGACTTTGAAACCGGTGCTCGACCCACCACGACATAGCTCCATTCGCGACGAGCGCGAGCGCCACTAGGATCAAAAAGCCAAGCCCGATCCGCTTCCACCATCGTTTTGTCGGCCAGATTCGCATTCTATTACCCACGGTCCTTAGAAGTTCCTCGCGGCGCCCGACGGGTAGCCGCATCGATCGCTGCCTCTTCATCATCTGTCAGCTTGTGGCCAGACATCGCAGCTATCTGACGCGCAATCTGCTGCGCCGTTATGGCATCACTTGCCTCGGCCACAACGATCGCCGTCTCAACGATCGCCGGCCGCACGTTCGCCACCTGTAATTGTTCCCGCCGATCCAAAGCACTCGGACTCAATCCGTTTACCAAATTCAATCCGAGCCCTACCACCAACATGACCACCGCCGCCCGTGCCAACCGACGATCCCAGCGCGCCGCTCGCAACTCTCGCTGCACGTCGCTAAGGACTACACCGCACAATTCTCGTGGTGTATCCAACGCACGAACACGCGTGATCTGCCGCTCGATCGCATGGAAAGAATCGTCGTCCATCACTACTTACCTCACCAACTTCAACTTATTTGAGGCTCTCCGGAAACTCTGGGTGGCACGCCCTGACGCTTTGGGAAGGGCGTGGTTCGCCAAGCTGCCAGTTCCACGCCCTTCGAAGACTCAGGGCGTGCCACCCTGCATTTGTATTCCCGGACGGCCTCACTTATTTCCCCGTGTTCTCTGCGACTCTGCGTGAGCCTTCTTTCTTCACCGCAACTGCTTCGCCAACCACGGCCGCATCGATTCCAGCGCTCGCCGGTAGCGTGTCGCTACGGTTCCTTGTGGCATTCCCGTCACGTCGGCGATCTCGCGAAACGTCAGCTCCGAAAACAATTTCAATTCGACCAGTTCGCGATCTTCTGCTGCGAGCGTGGCCAGTGCCGCCGCGACGATCTCGGCGTCCTCCTGTTGCCCAAACACATCACCCCGCACGGCGAAAATGTCATCCGTCGCCAGTGGCCGATCGGTAGTGCGTTTCTTGGTACTCCATCGCAGCGCCTCGTTGCGGGCAATCTGAAACAAATAGGCGACCGGGTTTTCGACTTTGCGAAACCGTTTGCGGCTTTTCACCGCTCGCAAAAACGCTGATTGCAGTACATCGCTGGCTGTATCGCGCGAGCCCAAGCGTGCGGTCAAGTAATGGTGCAACTTGTCGGCCGCGGCATCATACAGCTCCGCAAACGCAGCTTCGTCGCCGCGTGCTAATCGCATGGCCAGGGGTTGCAAGCTCGGATCGCTCATTGGCGTTTATTATAAAGACCCGAGGGGCATGCGGTTTTATTCAAGAATCTTTCAAATAGCACCACGCTACAATTCGCTTGGTTTAGCGTCGGCCGCCAGGCCGAATTTACTACCTCTAAAGGTTGCCATTTATCGAAATAGATTCGGCCTGGCGGCCGACGCTAAATGGCGTATCTCATAAACTTCTCTACAAATCACTGCCGCACGATTCGCAGCATTTGATTGCCGCCGCGCTGAAATTCGTAGGAAACCTGCTCGATGCGTGCTCGTCGCCCTAATCGCTCGGCCTCTCGAATCACCATGCTCATATAAGGCGACGGATGGTTTCCCAATGTGATCAGCGGGAAAATTCGCACCTCATCCGCCACGCGGCATAGCTCCGCCATGGAATCCAAGTGAAACGGCTCATCTAGATGCTCGCTGTAGAGAAACAGTAAATGAGAGCAGAGCGCCAGGTCGAACGAGCCGCTCTCGAACGGCAGCTCCGGCAACTCGGCCGTTACATACCGCTCCGACTCCTTGCCAATTGTGAAGTCTTTCAGAAATCGCACCATGGCTCGCAGCCTCATGCGGCCGAGTGCATGAACGGTCGGGAACTCATCCCAAACAAAGTCGTCGAAGTTCTGTCGTGTCTGTTCCAATACCTGGGGGCATACTTCTTTGATTCGTCTGCGAATCTCTACCGCGGTGTATGCGTAGAGCGGGTCAACGGACGTAACGGGGCAACCTAGCTTTGTGGCCTCTGCATTGAAACTGGCTGGACCATCGGCGCAGCCCAGAATTCGTCGCCGCAAATCGTCGTCCGTGAGCGCGAACATTTGCCGATATTCGGCAAACGATCTGCCCCACGGAATCACGTGATCGAGTGAAAACGCCATGACTGGTTAATTACTGCTCGATCACTCGTTGTGGTGAAACGGGTTGGCTTGTCGCGCGGCGTGAACGCCGCCGCTAAATGTTTGGTGTGATTGGAGTCTGTTGGATGGTTAACCGCTGTGTTGAATCGAACATACAATCGCGCTGTCGCTTCACCAATCCCCTGCCGCACTCAAACTCTGCCCCCTGCCCGTCGAATCCTTGATCCTGTATCTTAATCTCTATGTCAGATCACTACTTTCAAAAGCTGTTCGCAGAGCGTATCGGTGGCGCCAATTACGGCAAAGGCACCGCCATTTACAAGTTCGAAAAGATCAAGCGGGCCAAGCGCAAGGCGCTGGCCGACCATCCGGAGCGGAAGCTGCTCGACTTCGGCATCGGCGAGAACGACGAGATGGCTCCCGAGG
>CAZGMU010000393.1:0-929 GCA_964526975.1 uncultured Planctomycetaceae bacterium | reverse complement strand
CTGCATCGGCTCGAAGCCGGCCCTGGCGATGATCCCGGCATGCTTTATTAACCCGGGCGACATTACGTTGATGACGGTTCCCGGTTACCCAGTGGCTGGCACGCACACGGCCTATTACGGCGGTATCGTTTACAAGCTACCGCTGACGGCCGAGAACGATTTCCTGCCTGATCTTGAGGGCATTCCGGCCGATGTCTGCGCGAAAGCGAAGTTGCTCGTGCTATGCTACCCGAACAGTCCCACGGGTCGCACCGCCCCGCCGGAGTTCTATGAGAAAGCGATCGCGTTTGCGAAGAAGCACGATATCGTGATTATCCAGGACGCAGCGCACGGCATTCTTAGTTACGATCGCACGCCGAATAGTTTTCTGGAGATTCCAGGAGCGCGCGGCGTCGGCATCGAAGTCCACTCGATGAGCAAAGCGTTCGATATGATCGGCTGGCGTATCGGCTGGGTCTGCGGCCACGAGCGGATCGTGAGCGCGTTCGGCAATGTGAAAGACAATTCCGATTCCGGCCAGTTCATGGCGATTCAAAAAGCCGCGATTGCCGGTCTCGACGATCCATCGATACCTGCTCGCACGCGCACGAAGTACGAACGTCGGCTGAAGAAGCTTGTTGCCACGCTCCAGCGCTGCGGCTTCCAGTGCAAGATGCCCGGCGGTACCTACTTTCTCTATGCGCCGTCGCCCAAGGCCTTTGCCAACGGCGCCATCGGTGGTGGCCCCGTTCATTTCGAAAATGCTGAAGCGGCCAGCCAGTATCTCATTACGGAGCAGTCGATTTGCACGGTGCCCTGGGATGATGCTGGTCCGTTCCTTCGCTTTAGTGCGACGTATGAAGCGGCCGATGAGAAGGCGGAAGATGCGCTGATGGCTGAGACGGAGCAGCGGTTGAAGAATATTCAGCCGGTGTTTTGAACAAGTTCAC
>CAZGMU010000392.1:584-4569 GCA_964526975.1 uncultured Planctomycetaceae bacterium | reverse complement strand
TGCCGCCACCACGGCCTCCGCCAAAGCCGGGAGTGCGGCGGTCGCCCGCGCCGGTGCCGAAGGTGGGCTGGATGCCGACGTCGATTTGTTCGTCGGAGAGGATGGCGGTTCGGCTGGAGACGGCCGAGGCGACGGCGCTGAGCGTTTCGAGGGTTTGTGGTTCGTTGGCGACGGGGGCATCTTCGATACCGGGGGCGTCGAGTTCGCTGCCACCTTCCGTGCCGATTTCGCCACCGGTGCCGCCACCGCCGGTGGCGATTGGGATTACGGGCACGGCGACTTCCTCGACGATGAACTTACTCGTGAAAAAAACCACGAGCAGTGAGCCGACCACGACGCCGGCCATGACGAGCAGCGCGACCAGCCAGCTCGAAACGCGATCGTACGAGCTGACGCGAAGCTGCTGACGGCGTTGGCGAGTCGTGGCGGACATGAGGCGAGGCGCGGGTGGATTGCTGGCAGGTTACTTTTCGAGGACGGCCGTGGGGCGGATCGACTTGTACCATTTTTTCCAATTGTCGATCGCTTCGAAGCGTTCTTGTTCGTTGAAATTGTCGGGAGGGCCGAGGCCGTCGAAGTTGCGGCTGATGAACCGGAGACCGTTGCGGGCTTCGATGACGACGCGGGGCTCGGGATCGGTAAGGGCGTAGAGGAGCGAGGGGACATAGTCGAGGTTGCCGCTGCGGCCGAGCGCGCGGGTCGAGAGGACGCGAACTTCGGGCGAGCCGCCGCGGATGAGTTGTTGCAGCCGACGGGCACTTTTTTCGTCGACGCGCTCGACCACTAGTTGTGCGGGGTCGCGAGCGAGCTCGTCGAGCGTGGCTTCGTTGCCGTCGTCGATCATCGAGAGAAGTTCATCGACGTTTTTATGGACTTGCTCGGAGACGAGCTGGCCATCGCGAAGCCGCGCGCGGGCGAGATTGGACGGCAAGCCGCGGCCGCTGAGGAGCATGCCTTCGCCGAGCTTGGCTTGGATGCTTTTCTGCGTCGAGCGGAGGAGGAAGAGGACCGAGAAGGCGGTGTCGCACTCGGTGCCGCAGTAGCCGCTCCAACTGCCGTCGGCGCCCTGGGTTTTGGCGAGAAATTCGTAGCCGTCGTTGTACCACTTGGGCGAGGGATCTTCGATGCCTTCGAGCGCTTCTTGAAAGCTCTTGTAGCGCTCGAGACCGTAGAGGTAATAAAAGCACTTGGGGCCGACATCGATCTTGTAGTTTTGGGCCATCCAGGAATGGCCGTGGTTGATGGCGCGGAAGATTTTCGTGGGCGGGATTTTTTGCAGGTTCAGCTTTTTGGCGTCGCCGATTGCCTTGGAAGTGGTCACCTTCCGCAGCGCCAGGGGGACGGTAGCTCTTGGTTGGCCGTCTTCGGTTTCGTAGACACCGCCAGGAGTGAGCCCAAAGAGATCGGCGCAGATATAGGATGAGCCCATCGCGGCGGCGAGAAGGGAGCAGGTGGCTTCGTCTTGTGGTATTGGCTCCTCATCGGGAGAGACCTGTCCTTGGTAGCCCCAACTGCCGTCGGGGGCTTGTGTTTTGATGAGCCAATTGGCGAGCCGTTCGACGGATTGATCGTCGATTTTGAAGCCAAAACGATGGGCCTCCCAGTAAGAGAGAGCCGCGTATTGGGTTTGCGAAGTGTCGCCCGTGGCGCTGCCTGTGTAGCCCCAACCGCCCTGCTGCATTTGGCGAGCTTTCAGGATGGAAAGATAGTAATCGATGCTGCGCGAATGTTTTTGGGCGGAAACTTCGCAAAGGAAAATGATGGCCAGGCCGTTGCTGTAATTGTCGATCGAATGTTCGTCCGCTTTGGAGTGTTCGACTTTGGCACACTCTTCGATGGCTTCGCGAACCCTGGGATGATCGATTTTGCCGGCCTTGAGAAAAGCGAGGGCAACCAGGCATTTGCCGCCGAGGCGAGTGTCATTTTTTCCTTCCAGGTAATGAAGTGCGGCGTTGACGACTTTACGAACGTTGGGGCTATCGGGCGTTTCGCCCACTGCCTGTGCGCAAGAGGCGAGCATCATCGTGACGGCGAAGGTGCAGAGTGCGAGCCACGTTGGGGTGATCCAACTTCGCGGAGCATGCATTGGCCGTAAAATGCGAGTCATTGCTAATTCTCTGCCATTTACAGCTTCCAGCGTTCTTCGGGGTCTTTTTCAATCCTATCCAGGTGATTGCGGAAGGTCGACCAATTGGTTCTATTTTCGCTGAATGGTAGTTTGGACTTGCTGGTATTGGTCGGCGTTGCCGCCGGCGCTAAGGATGTTGGAACCGATGGC
This sequence comes from uncultured Planctomycetaceae bacterium, assembly GCA_964526975.1. Classification (GTDB taxonomy): domain Bacteria; phylum Planctomycetota; class Planctomycetia; order Pirellulales; family Lacipirellulaceae; genus JABDGM01. The sequence continues at coordinate 2,291 of CAZGMU010000392.1, read as the reverse complement.
GCGCGTCGGGTATGCGTGTTCGATACCAGGCGAGCGATGCTTGGCAGATAGACGTGTGAGCGTCTCTAATCGCTTAGCGGAGAGGGGTGCGTTGGCGTTCGTCGAGGATGACGTGCTTCGCACCACCAATGTGGCTGCGCTGTGTATTAATCTCGTCGGCGGGGATGCATGAAAACGTAGCCGGCAAGAACGCAAATCAGGGTGAAGCTGGACGGCTCGGGAATGTTGGCGCTATTCGCTGCCAGTCCTGCTGCGGCGGCTCCGCTGCCGGAGGCTGCTATTTTGCGCCAGAAAACATAATCACCGGCGTCGATGACGCCGTTGCCATTGCCGTCGGCGCCCTGGCCGGGCATGGCGACCGTCTGGCCGAATCGGTTGCGCCAGTAGGTGTAATCGAGCGGGCCGACAGAGCCGTCGCCATCGTAATCGCCGGGGAGGAAGGCGCTCGCGTTGATGCGAATGTCGAACGTATCGTTACTAAGCGTGCGCTGGCGCTGGCTTGCACAGTCTTCTGCCGTCTGGCAGGTCGCATTGTATTTCGTGTCTGTCGAGGTGTCGTTGCCGAGCCAGAGATACGTGTCGTCAGTTCCGGAAGATATGATGCCGGCATGACCGACTTGCAGAAACAACGTGTTGACGGTAGTTTTCCCATCGCCCGGCTGAAGGGTATTGAATGTAAACTCTGCGATGCGCCAGGCGTTGCCCACGCGATACGGAGAGGGGTCGCCGTTGTTGCCGATTCCCACGGCGGCGGGAGTTGGGTTGGGGGAAAGGCCCTGCAATCCCTTGATGGCATCGGGCTCGCCGAAGTCGAGTATGCTGCTCTCCGGTTTGTCGGAGAGGAGCGGTCCACCCTGTTCTCCCGGTGTCGAGGAGTCGGCCTTGAATTGGAATCGCTTGGGAAGGCCGGGCTCTTCGTTGTACACTTTGAACGTGCCGTTGACGAAATCGATGAAAGGCTCCGGCTCGGGAACGCCGGGGGCCGCCTGTGTGACCACATCCAGCGAGAAATGCTCGATTTTGCGAAACGCCCCGGAGGAGTCGGTCGCCGGTGTTGCCCAAATGTAGAGCGTGGTTAGGCTTCCGATCGAAGCGTTGATCGTGGGGGCTTCTCCGATTGTGGGAGCGTTCATCGAGGTCGAAATCCAAAATCTCGCCGGGTCGTTGGCGGCGACCACCGCGGAGTTGGCCAAGGCAATAGCCACCAGGATGGCAATTGGAGCGATTTTCATCATGAGGGCCCGTCGGTAGTGGTGGGAAAGGGGCGTCCTGGTGTTCTGTCACAGCTTGAATTTCGGATTAGCTGCTGGGTGCCAGCCGGCGGTTTATCTGGAAAAAACCGGGAGCTAGCGCTCCACGGCTGATTTGGCGAACCCGAATCTTTTACCGCGATAGAGCACTAGTGGTGATGATTTTCAAATGATGGGGCCGCTCGGTTCCGGACCGCGTGGCGGTCCGGCTAGGGCTGACAAATTCGAATGTCACCAACCACTAATTGGGTAATCGCAGCGCCGGCGTCTTTCCCGACATCTTACCAGATGATTCTAGCAGGGGGGGGATCAAATAGGTACTATTGGGTTTAAGAAATTGCCCGACCCGCTCCGCGAGGCAAACCAAGCACCGATGTTATCCGACGGCTCCGTCACGCAGTGGATTGCCGGGCTCGAAACCAAGCAGGCGGACGAGGCCCAGGAAAAGCTCTGGCAG
>CAZGMU010000392.1:0-574 GCA_964526975.1 uncultured Planctomycetaceae bacterium | reverse complement strand
TGTCGGCCTGGCCAGGCTCAAGCTGGGTGAGACTCCCGCGGCGGTGGCCGATGCGGAAGACGTAGTCACCACCGCCCTGCAAAGCTTTTTCGCGGGCGTGGCCCACAAGCGCTACCCGCGGCTGGAAAATCGCCACGATCTTTGGCCCCTCTTGGCGAAGATTACGGCCCATAAAGCACTCGACCAGCAACGCTGGCTCCTGGCGGAAAAACGGGGCGGCGGCCAGGTGCGCGGCGACTCGGCGCTGGCTAGCCCATCTGGCTCGCAAGCGGACTGGCCTGCGGGCCTAGTTGAAAACGAAATCGGGCCCGATGTGCTGGTATCGATGATCGAACAGTGCAACCGGTTGATGGAGCTTCTCACCGACGACCCAATGCGGCAAATCGCGCGGCGACGACTGGAAGGCTACAACAATGCCGAAATCGCCAAGGAGTTGGGCGTCGTCGAGCGTACGGTCGAGCGCCGAGTGCAACTTATCCGCGGCATCTGGCTCGAAGTGTTGGAAAAACCGGCAGGGAATAAGGTTGAGTAAGGTTTTGGTGCTTGTGCCGAGAGTAGGTCCCGCGAGCCGAGC
>CAZGMU010000391.1:0-4575 GCA_964526975.1 uncultured Planctomycetaceae bacterium | reverse complement strand
CGGTGAGCATTTCGTGATTCAAGTCGCGCGTCATCTATTGGTCTCCCTCTTCCGTAGCTGAATTCGCCAGAATTCGGCCTTTCTCAAACTCATCAGGCCGAATTCTGGCGAATTCAGCTACCTCCTTCGTGCCGAGGTACTCGAACGACACGACGGCGCGGCCGGCGGCGCTGCGGTAGGTGGGAAAGCGCTTATTGCCGCGCTGGCTGCTGCCGCCAGACTTTTTCACGTTCACGGTTCGCCACAGCGGCGAGCGCTCGCAATGACGAATGAGCGCTGGGTGGCTGCTCGTGACGTTGATGCGATGTCCTTCGGCGCGGTGCAACTCGGCGACGGCCGAGACCGCTCGCATCCCGATGCCGATGCCTTGGTAATCCGGCAGCGTGACGATCCGCGTGAAACGGCGGTGGTTCTTTCTGGTGATGACGGGGACGGTCGCGCAGAAATTCACGGGAACTCCATCCCAAGTGGTCAAGTAACAGCGAGCCGCGACTGGCAGTTGGCCGCTCAAATAGTGATGACGCTTAAACAGTTGCCACGCCGCCACGCCGCAGCGATGGACTTCCAATCGGATCGGCGGTCGCCGAAGACACCTCCGGGTGAGTTCCGAAGTGGCCATGTCGACAATCCAATCGGGCTCGAGCCACGCGGCGACGTCGTAGTGACACGTGACGGCCACGAACCGGCATGGCAGGTGGCTGCGGCGAATGCCCTTGGCGATGGCGGCCGAGCAGACCTTGGCCACGTTGCGATCGACGACGCTGGTGAATTCGTCGAAGGCAACAAGGGGCTGTCGGCTATTGGCTGTCGGCTTTCGGCCAGAGGATTGGTTTTGCTGAGAGCCGATAGCCGACAGCCGATAGCTCTCTGACAACGCTCGTGCTAAATCGCAGCGGAAGCGTTCGCCGTTGCTGAGCACGTGGTACGGTTTCACCCACGATGGCGGCGAGCCAAAGCCGACGGCGGTGAAGAGTTCGACGACGTGGCGGACCGAGAGCTCGCCGAAGCAATCGACAACGGCGCGATTGGAGGGCCATTCGTTCGGACTGTACACGTTCGATCCGAACGCGCTCTTGGCGATCGTGCTCTTGCCGCTGCCCGACGGGCCGACGATCAGGCCGATTTGCCAGTTCTCGTCGAGACCGGGGACATCGACTTCGAAGTGCTCCGACGCTTTTTCAGCAAGCGGCACGTCGAACATGCCGGCGACTTGCTGCACGCGGAAAGAATCGTGGATGGGACAGGTGACGGTGGTGGTGATGGTGGGCATGGGAGTTCCTTAGCTGGGAGCGGGGAGCAAGGAGCGGGAAGAAAAACCAGAGAGCAAAGCGAGCGAGTTCTTACTCCACGCTCCCTGCTCCCTGCTCCTCGCTACAACGTCAATACTCGGCAGCGGTAGCCGTCGGCTCGCATGCGCTCGAAGACGGCCTGTTGATCGGCCTCGTCGCGGCACTCGACGACGACCTGGTAGCTTTCGGGGATGGTGATTTCCGGCGGTTCGAACCCTTGATTCCCGACACCCGACACCTGACACCCGACACCTTCCGCAACCGCGTCGAGCATGGACTGGACGGCGGCGTTCTGGGTTTCCACTTCGGCCAGTAGCTGTTGCAGGTTTTCTTCCGAGACGGTGGCCATCGCGGCGAGGGGGTCGTGCGTGAGGAGTATCTTGTCGGCTTCTTGTTCGTCGACATCGAGCACGAGTACAGGGACGACGGCGTCGGGCGTGGTTTCGGCGCGGAGGTGGCCGTCGATGAGCATGAGCGTGCCGTCGTCGAGTTCACGCGCGAGGAGCGCGCCGGCGTAGCCGACTTCGGCGAGGAGGCCGCGAAGGGCGTCTTGTTGCGCGGGGGGATGGGTGCGCCAGTTGCGCGGGTTGGGGCGCAATTGGGCGGCGGGGACACGGCGGAGTTCTTGGATGCGATCTCTTATTTGCATAACTTATTTCCTGTAGCTGAATTCGCCAGAATTCGGCCGCTTGGTAAGTCTCCGAATTCTGGCGAATTCGGCTACGATTTGAGGACGTCGCGGATCGTGGTTTGTAGTTCTTTGATGTCGGCGCGGATTTCGGCTCTTAGCGTGTGATGGGCTTGTTCGAGGGCGACGAGGCGGGCGCGGAACTCGGCCATGTCGGTGGCGCGAGCGTAGACGCGGCCGTTCGTTGGTTCGCCCTGCCGCGGCGGTTCGCGCCGCGGCACGAGTTTGAACAAACCAACGGCAAGCGTGCCGATCGTACCGAGCAGTACGGTGGCGGCAGGCCAGTCCATGGGCGTTAGGTGTCGGGTTTCAGGTGTCGGGTGTCAGGTAAAATTCAGATGGCAGGTGTCGGGTTCGATGTCTTGCTCTGACACCTGACACCTGACACCTTCCTCATCACGGTCCTGGGGCTGCGGGGATGATTGGTGCAGCGGTGCTTGTCGCGCCGCTACTGCTCGCCATGCTGCTGCCGATCGTGGCGTCGGTTCTCGTTGCGACATAGTAGTTGGTGAGGTTCGTCGGCCAGGGTTTCAGGTTCGGGAGGTCGGTGACGGCGAGGCCCTCGGCCAGGATTTGGAGTTGGTCTTCGGTGAAGACGCGGTCGAAGCGTGGGACGGTGTCGACCATTTCGGTTTGCGTGAAGAAGCTGGCCGGGTTGTAGGAGGAGAAGTCGCCATCGGTGAGGATGAAACCGTCGGCCGAGGCGGCTTCGCGGGTTTTGCCGAAGAGCTCGATCGACATGTTGATGTAGACGCGCTTGATGTACTGGCCGACCTGTCCGGCGAAGTTGGTCGAGATTTCGAGGCTTTTGCGGTTCTCGGTGTGCTGCATCGACTCGGCGAGCGACATCAGGATCAACTCGGCCCAACGGCGCATGAACTGGTTGCGGACCGTAAAGAACGGCACGGGGAATACGCGGAAAACTTCGCCGGCTGGCCGGGCGTGGGCGACCTCCATGTTGTTCTCGCCGGGCGGCACGGCGCGGCCGGCGCGGATGTTGCCCGCGCGGACGTAGAGCTTGTGAATCCGCTTGATCGTGTTGATCGACGGCGGAATGCGCAAGTCGGCATCTTCGTGGTGCATGATGTGAAACAAGTTGCGGCCGACGAGGTAAGTCCAATCCAGAATTTGCGGATTGAGACTGCCGATGTCGTCGGACCAGTTGGGGACGGCGTAGCCGGCTTTGCCGAACTCGCCGACGTTGTACCAGAGGACTGCGTCTGTGTTGGTGATGGGCATGGGGGAAGTGTCCTTTCGTAATGCGGATGAAAATGGTGACGTTGGGGGTGGGCTAGGTGTCGGGTGTCGGGTGTCAGGTTTCAGGACAAGGCATCAGGGTTTTCACTGACACCTGACACCCGACACCTGACACCTTCTTCACTTCGCGGCCAGGTACTGCTTGATTAACGAGTCCTGCGTCTGCAGAACTTCGGTGGCTCCTGGATACTTTCTGGCGACGTGTTCGCTGGCCCATTGGTGGGCTTTGGCGAATGTGTCTTGTTCGATGGGGACGTAGTGGGTTTCGGGGACGGTGCGTTGGGGTGGCGGTGGGGTGTCGATGGCGATGGGGGAGTGAGGGTTAAGTGTTGAGGATTTAGGGTTGAGTGTGGGAGATATTCTGGCTCTTGACTCTCCGCTCTCGACTCTTGACTTTCTTCGCCTTACGGCGAGTGTGCTGGCGGCGATGACTGCGATGGCGACGGGGCTGCTGAGGCCGAGGGCTCCGGCGACGACTTTGCCGATCGATATTCCTTCGAGGAGGCTGGTGCGAGTGGTGGCTAACTGGTCGACGTGGTGGCGGACGGTTTCGATAACGGTGTGGACCGATTTGAATTTGGCGGAGATTTCTTTAAGCCTGGTTTCGAGTTCGGTGCGAGAAGGGACATCGGCGGTGATGCGCGTGGCGTCGTCGATTTTCAGGTAGCGGTTGAGGTCGCCAGGTTGGAGGTAGTCGCCGCGGTCTTGTTTTTTGGCGTCGAGGGCGCGGAGGCGGGCGTCGAGTTCGGTGGTCCAGGTTTGCCAATCGAATTGGGGACTAGGGGTTTGGGGGCTGGGGACTTGAGGCTGGTGGCTGGTGGGTTTTGTGGCGACGATGGTGTTGTTGAAGAGGCTGGCGCGGATGTTGGCGAGGAAGTTGCGGACGGGTTGGCCGCAGGTGGCGTAGGTTTGGCCATCGCGTTGGCCCCAGACGACACCGACGAGTTGGCCGGCGGCGTTGAGGACCGCGCCGCCGCTGTCGCCGGGGCGGACGGCGCCGGTGATGGTGGTTGATGGATGGGTTGCGCCGGAGGCAATGGGGTGGCCGGTGATGTTGCCGCAAATGCCGCGAAATACGCCATTCGCTCCAAAGCCGCAGGCGGTTAGAGCGCCGGTTGGTTCGATTTCGCAGACGGCGAGCGGGGCGAGGTCTGGTCGACGAATGGCGAGCGCGGCCAGGTCGTTGGCTCGATCCAATTCAAGCAGGTTGGCGGCAAACCGGCGGCCGCTGGGAAACGACACGACGATGTTCGCCTTCGACGTGTTGAATAAGTGAGCACAGGTGAGAACAAGGCCAATCGATTCGTTGCCGGCAACGAGCGAACCGCTGCCGAGCGTGCC
>CAZGMU010000390.1:0-4578 GCA_964526975.1 uncultured Planctomycetaceae bacterium | reverse complement strand
GTTAAGGGCAGCGAGCTGCTGCTTAACAATTTCGATCAACCGTTGGTTGTGTTGGCCGGCTATTGCCAAGACCTACTCGATTGTGACTACCGCTTGAAAGAATTCGTTCGGGAATGCGATGTCGAATGGGGACGCGTGATGCTCGAGCGACCCTTCTTCGAAAAAGAGGGCTCGGCGCCTAGTCCCGAAGATCCCTATACGGTCGAATCCGTTCGCACGAAGTTGTCGGAAGTTCTCCAGCAACTGGCGGCGTTCCACGGCTAAGATTTAGCAGACGCAATTGCGAGACCAAGTTCTTTTGCTTTCCTGCGGCCGCAATTACAAACAGTACGATTGCAACAACAGCTAAAGTAGTATGTGCATGAACCTCAGTTCGTGCGGCATTAATGTTCCGTCCCCTTCCAGAGGTTGGCTCGTCAGTTCACTTTGATTCATTAGCAAGACGCCAACGAGCATGATGTTCGCGAATGACGGCGATTGCCTCATCCGCCCCCGCGACGCATTGCGGAATCGAAAAGTCCTCGACGCTCGCCAACGGCGGATCGTAGGATAACATCGCTTCACGGGCCCAACTCACTAGTCCCGGCCAAAGTCGTCCCACGAGCAGGAGCGGCGTGTCGCGCAAATGATTCACTTGCAGCAGTTGCCAGATCATCAGCGTTTCCAGCACCGTGCCGATGCCTCCCGGTGCGACGATGTAGGCGTCGGAGGTGAGCACGAATTGATGCAGCCGAGTAAAGAACGTGCGGTGCTCGAATGCCTGGCTGACAAACGAATTGATGTCTTGCTCGAAAGGCAAATCGACTCGAATGCCGACGGATTGTACCTTTCCCGACGGATCCGCCGCTCCTTCATTGGCCGCTTGCATCAACCCTGGACCACCGCCGGTGATGATGTCGCAGCCGAGCTTCGCCAGATCCGCGGCCGCTCGTTTTGTCTCCTCGTACGTAAAACTCCCCGGCTTCGCGCGGGCCGAGCCAAAGATTGTGACGCGATAACGATCGCGACGCGAAGGACGTATTCGCGTGAGGTTGTTTACGGTGTCCCACAGTCCGAATATCGAATCAATTAGAATCTTTTTGACAGCCTCCTCATCCGCGAGGCTGACGCTATCGTTTCTTTCTTCGTGAGAACCTGCTGCCGACATGAGTGTTGCTCCGCCTCGTGGGTGAACGTGCTAGAGTTCGATCGTCTCGAACATTTCCGGACAAGCAACTTTCAGTTTGTAACGATCTTTGATGATTTTCTTCAATGGATCGCGACCGCGCGCCTCGCCATGTGTCAAAAACACCTGTGGCTTTGACGGCGCGATCGAACCGATCCACCGTACCAGATCGCTTTGTCCTGCATGGCCGCTGAGTCCGCTGAAAGTGTATACCGCAGCGCGAACTGGAATCGACTCGCCGAAAATCCGCACAGACTTTTGCTTATCGACGAGCATCCGGCCCAACGAGCCATAGCCCTGATAGCCGACGATCAGCACCGTCGTATTTGGGTTGGCAAGATTGTAGCGAAAATGGTGCAGAATGCGTCCGCCCGTACACATACCCGCGCCCGCCATGATCAAGCACGGCCCATTCACGGCGTTCAGCGCGCGTGAATCATTGGCCGTCGGGCACATTTTCACAGACCCCAGATTGTCGCGCAGCTCGCCGGCGCGTTGCATCGCGAGCGCTTCTTCGTCAAACAGCTCCGTATGCTTCTGGTATAGCTTGGTTGCTTCAATCGCCATCGGGCTATCAATGTAAACCGGAAACCGAGGCAAAGTCTTGCGGTGAAACGCGCCGGCCAGCAAATAAAGCAGCAGTTGCGTTCGCCCCACAGCAAATGTCGGCACCAGGATCTTGCCCTTGGACTCAATCGCCTTGCGAATGATCTCGCGAGTTTCGATCGCGGTCTTTTCAAGCGAGGCATGATCCTTGTCGCCATAGGTCGACTCCATGAACACAAAATCAGCTTTCTTGAAAGGAATGGGATCTTGATGCAGCGGCGCTCCACGAGGCCCAAGGTCGCCCGAAAAGACGATGGTCTTCGTGCGCCCGGCTTCTTCAACCTTCATCTCAATACTGGTCGATCCGAGCATGTGCCCCGCTTCGACAACGCGAACCACAATCCCGGGAGCGATTTCGGTCGGATGGTCGTACTTTAGTTTCTTGAATAGCGGCTTCAGTTGCTCGACGTCCTGGTTCTCATAGAGCGGTTCGATTAGGTCTTTCCCTTGTCGCTGCCGGCGGCGATTCTCACGCTCCACGTCCGATTGCTGCAAATGCGCCGAGTCCTTCAGAATCAACTGGGCAACATCAATCGTTGCCGGAGTGGCGTAAATAGGCCCCGCGTAGTCGGCTCGCGTCAGCAGCGGCAACCGCCCCGTATGGTCGAGATGAGCATGCGTCAGAATCACCGCGTCCAGTTTGGTGAACGCGCCTCTCTTCGGCAGCCGGTTGTGATTTTCCGCTTTGCGGGCTCCTTGAAACAACCCGCAATCGATAAGTACTTTAGCGTTTTGGGTTTCTAGTAAATAAGCCGAGCCGGTAACTTCGCCGCCGCCTGCACCGTGAATGGTAACTCGCATTAATGGATGATCCTTATGCAGTTATGATCTAACGAGTAAACATGGCCAACAAACTATGCTCGTGGCTGCGTTTTACGTTGGTAGCTCGCGTGGATCCGTCATGTTGGCCGGACTTAGGAGATCGTCGAGCTTTTCCTTAGTGAGCCACCCCTTCTGAAGGACCAGATCGTACACGCTGCCGCCTGTCGCCAAGGCTTCTTTAGCAATCGATGCGGACTTCTCGTACCCGATAATAGGATTCAAGGCAGTGACGATTCCAATGCTGTTCTGCACGAATTGCCGGCAGCGCTGTTCGTTTGCCGTGATTCCCGAAATGCACTTGGCTGCAAGTGTGACGCAGGCGTTCTTCAGAATCATCAGGCCATGCAGCAGATCGTACGCAATGATCGGCTCGGCCATGTTCAGTTCCAGGTCGCTCGCTTCTGAAGCCATCGCAATCGTCACGTCATAGCCGATTATCTGATAGCAGATTTGACTCACGACCTCCGGGATCACGGGGTTAACCTTTCCCGGCATAATCGATGAGCCTGGCTGCATTGGCGGCAGGTTGATTTCATTGAGCCCACACCGCGGACCGGAGGAAAGCCAGCGCAGGTCGTTGCAGATTTTCGAGACTTGCACCGCCGCACGCTTCATCGTTCCGGCCATTTGTGCAAAGGCGCCTGAATCTTGCGTCGCTTCGACCAGATTCATCGCCTTCGTCAACGGCAGCCCCGTCGCTTCGGCCAGTCGGCGCGTTACCAGGTCTGCATATCCGGGCGGACTGTTGATTCCCGTGCCGATCGCTGTCGCGCCCATGTTGATTTCGTGCAGTTCCTTGACCGAGTGCGAAAGCGCCGCCATGGCGGTTTGAATCATTACCGCATACGCGCCGAATTCCTGCCCCAGCGTCATCGGCACGGCGTCCTGGTTTTCCGTGCGTCCCATTTTCAGCACATGAGCGAACTCTTTTTCTTTGACTTGCAGTTGCGAGCGCAGCTCTTCCATCGCAGCAAGCGTGTCCTTGAATGAGTAGATCACGGCGAGCTTGATTGCTGTAGGGTAAGCATCGTTCGTAGACTGCGAGCAGTTGACATGATCATTGGGATGTAGGTGCTGATAGTCGCCTTTGGCGTACCCCATCAGCTCTAACCCACGGTTGGCGAGTACTTCATTCGCATTCATATTCGTGCTGGTACCGGCGCCGCCCTGCATCATGTCGACGACGAATTGGTCGTGTAGTTTTCCGGCAAGGACCTCTTCACAAGCCCCAACAATCGCGTCAGCCACCTTGCGGTCCAAGCACCTCAGTTCCGCGTTCGCTTGGGCAGCCGCTTTCTTCACATAGGCGAGTGCATTGACGAAGTGTGCAAAGTTTCGCAGTGGCACGCCGGAAATCGCGAAGTTCTCCAACGCCCGAACTGTCTGCACACCATAGTAAGCATTGTTGGGAATTTCCCGTTCGCCGAGCGAATCGTGCTCCGTACGATACGAAGTCACCTGGGGTGCCGCTTCTCGTTGGCCAGCGAGCAGCTCGGAAGCCGCGCGCAGCCGGTCGCTGATCCGTTGGGCGACTCGTGCGACAAGTCGATAATAGATATCCGCCTTACTCGCTTTCAGTTCATCTAAAACAGCACGAGGAACCTGAACCACCCGTGCGCCGGAACCTCGTGCAAACGCGCTCGCGGAATGCGCGCTCTCATCGAGCAAAATCCCCTCAGCAACGAGCGCGCCGTCGGTGAGCGTAGCCAGGTGCGTCTGCCGACCGTGCAATCCTCTGACGATCTCAATCTCTCCGCCAGCGACGATCCCCAACCACTCCCGCGGCGTCGATTCGTGAAAGAGGCAATCTCCCGCGCCGTAGTTGACCTCTTGCCCCTTCTCGACGATCGCCGCTAACTCGGAGACGGGCACTCCCATGGCACGTGCGGGCACTTCGAGTTTCTTGATGATGTCTTGCATGGCGTTAGTCCTAACTGGGCTTTTGCAATTCAGGTTTTCAAGGTCAGTTGTTTTGGTTCGTCAGC
>CAZGMU010000389.1:0-4584 GCA_964526975.1 uncultured Planctomycetaceae bacterium | reverse complement strand
AAATAAACGCCCTGGTCGCCTTCGCCTCGTCGCTTCCCAAACTCCGGTCCTGTCGTTCGTCCCACTTGCTTGAATCGATAGTTTCTTGGACTCACCAGCGACTGCTCCGCCACCAATACAACCGCTGAGCCAATCGCCGATACACGGTCCCAAAAAAAGTTGTAGACATCGGTTTTGTCTTCCGACTCGCGTATCTGCCGGCGAAGGTAGACACAAAACACGCCGCCCTCTCGCGGTATCCCCATTGCCTCGGGAGCCAGTCCCGCAATGTGCCCTTCCTCGGATTCCGCATAGACCTGCCCGAAAAAGTGTTGGTTCTCTAGTTCGCCCAGTGAGTAGGTGTCGCCGTCGAAGGGGTCACCGGCAATTCCCACGGTGAGTTTTGTTCTCGCGACTTCGGCGCCATCCGTTTCGGCCAAGCTCTGAATTGCATCGGTGTCGGCCAGTCGATCCGCCAATTGGTTCGCGGCTGGCAGCTCGCAGGATAACGCGGTCGATAAATCAAACAGCGACATTGCGAGCCTGCCATCTACTTACTAACGACTCTCGTTCGAGCCCGAGCTTAACCCACACCGGGCCCCACTCGGATTCGCTTAACCGAACCGACCAAGTGAAACCGTACGCAACAACATTTGCCCTCGCCGGAAGCTCTATCACTCCGTTCTTTTCGAGAACTTCCCTGAGCACCTTGATCGTTGCCGTAATCGCCTTTGATTCTTCGCCAACGTCCAACTGCACCGACTGCCCGCGCTGTATATTGCAAATTGCATCCGAACTGAACGAGACGCCGCTTGCTAGCCGAACCTCAACTACCTGCGAGTCGCCAAGCCCAGCCATGAGCGTTGGCGCTCCGCCCTGACGCATCATGGAATCAAACAGTGACATTTGCGCACTTCGCAGGGACGGGCAAGCCGCCGCACAGGCTAACCTGTACGACGGCGAGCACCGCCAGCAGCGGAAGCTCCTGGGCTACGCTTAGGTCGTGATGTTGGACAACAGGTAGCCGCATTCGAGCTGAAGGGTTTCGAGTCCCCAGTCCGTGCGACGACGCAGCACGCCACCACGACTACGCTCTTCGTAGTACGTCTCGGCGATAACGCCCATGCGCTCGCCGTCCGTGCCACCCTCTTGATCCCACATGAACGTGCGACCGATGCAGCGTTCCATCGGGTTGCGCGTCTTGGCAACACGGGCCACGAGGGCGTACTCGTTCGACCAGATGTCTGCGAGAACTGGAGTTAGGCCAGGCTCCTTCGTGTTGTAGAGGCCGTCGGCAACGATGACCTCTTCGATGTTGAGGCTCAGTGCCAAGGCCTGTCGCGAAATCTCACCGGGGCGAGCATCTTGAAAGCCCTGGTACTTCAGGTTGTCGATAACCTGATTGCACCGGATGGCGTTGCGGAACACGAAGTCGTTGATGATCAACGCATTCGGCTTCACGCCGCACGCAAGGCGGACAGCGTCGACAGCGGTCTTAACGTCGGTCACCGGAGTGGCGTTGCCAGTGTCATCCCATTCGTTCGTCGGCCCGGATGTGCGGCCGGAGAACGTGGTCGCATTGAACATCAATGCAGCTACCTGCTTCTCGTATTCCATCAGCAAGGCGTTTTCAATCACCTCGCCCTCGAACACTTCGGCGTCGATTAAATCGTCGTATCGCGCCACTGTTCGGTCGTCGAGCGTGGCCTCCAGGCCATACTCTTTCGTGTCGTATGTGTCGCTGGTGAATTCGCGCTTCGAGCGGTTGTACGTGCCGTCCGGGTTGCGCTGAGTGTTGAGGTTCTGCAGGTACTCCGAGAGTGGCACCCGTGGGAACTTGCCCGATGGCGTATTCCGCATGATCAGCGGCATAACGCGATGGCCGATGAAACCTTGCTGGTTCATCGCCAGGTCGAACTCGTCGTACCGCATGCCGAGATCGTCCCGGCGTTCAAATGTGTTTGTCGAGGGTTGCATAGCTTGCTTTCTGTGTTAGGCGTTTCGACGGGCGCCTTGCCGTGGCCCGCGACAATTGGGGATAAATTACTTAGTGCTTACTTCGCGCTGGTGCCAGCGAACTGGCCACCATCGGCGGTCGCTGCGGTGATCGCAACGCCGTAGTCTTCGTTGCCACCAGTGCCAGTAGCGACCTTGCCGCTCGCTGCACTGGTGAACGCCGCGCCGGCTGCGATCGCTGCGCTAGCGACAAATGGAAGCGTGCCAGGGCACTTGATGTCGTAGATGACGATCGGGTCGCCATCGGCGTACGCTCGGGTTTTGGCAACGCCGATGCACGCTTCGTCGCCAGCAAGAACGACCTTGCCGCTGCTCCACTTCACGCGCAGGCCCGGCGCGATGGCCGCACCCGCGATGCAGTTCAGTTCAAATCCAGGGTTGCATTCAACCATGCCACTTTCCTTTTATCGATGTGTTGCTTGTTGGTTTATGATTCTGCGATTAGGTTTTCGGCGGAGCGCCGAACGCGGCCCGCGACTCAGGATGTCGACGTTTGATCTCCAGGCAGGCTTCCGACCAGCGACACTTCCTCTCCTTTTGGTAGTCGCGGGCCATTTGGTAGTAGTCGACGGGGCCAGCCTCCGCAGATTCTGCGGCTGCGGCAGCACCAGGCTTATTGCCTCGCACTTGTGCCAGCTTGCCGCTACTTTGCTGCGCGCTCTTGTCGGCTTTCGCCTTCGCCTCGGCAGCGTCTTTTTCTGCCGCCTCACGAGCCGTCTTTTCTGCCGCGAGTTGCTCGCGCATCTGCGAGGCATATGCTTTTGTCGCTTGCGTTAGCGTGGCCTCGGCTTCGATCTGCTCCATGTAGAAATCCGAACCGGCGTCAGGAAATTCCTTTTTCAGATCGGCAATCGTTACCGGTTTCGCTTCCGGCGTGGTGGTTTCGGACATAACTTTGCTCCTCTGCGATGAAGTTGTTGACTGCTGCCGCCGCGGCATCGCAGCGAGCGTAGTTCCCAAGGATTGAATCCCATCAATAAGTTTCAGGCGAAGTGCCTCCGATGCTGGGAAAACTGCACCGGTTGCTACCGCAGCAAATTGTTCTTGCGAAAACTTACGTCCGCGCATTACCCGCTCGGCAAAGTCGTGTTGATAGCTGTCGCAGATGCTTTGCAGGTACTGCTTTTGTTCATCGGTGACCGGAGCACCAAATACCCCAGTGCTCTTGAGTGGTCCAGTGTCGATGGTGACCGGCTCGATACCAAGATTGGCGAACATCTTCGAGAAGTCGTACAACTGCATGCGCGTACCGATGGAACCAACCAGGTCCATTCGCTGCGCGTAGATTTTCATTCCAGGTGCGGCAAGGTAATAACCAGCCGAGCACATCATGCCGGAGCACTGCATTACGACCGGCTTCTGGCTTGCAACCAGGTCGATGGCATCGGCGAATTCCGCCAGACCCGAACAGCTTCCGCCGGGAGTGTCAAAGTCGAGTAACAATGACTCAACCGTATCGTCGATACCAGCCGCCAATACAGCCTGCGTAGCCAGCGGCGTTGACACTTCATCGTCATAGGAAGCATCCTTCATCAAGACGCCGTGAATCGGAATAATGGCCGTCGCCCCCGTGTCACTCCGCTTGAAATAGCTTTCGCTGCTATGCAGGACAGGACGTGCGCTAGCGCGCGACACGATATGTCGCTGAAACGCGGCTGGGTCGATGGCCCAAATCCAATCGCCCGAACGACTCACGCCGCCGGCGAGCGCTTCAATTATTTGGTTAATCGGATTCATTGCTTAACCGAGGTGGTTTTCGACTGCTGCTGCTCGGGCTGACTTTCATTCGTCTGGATTTGTACGTTCACCCGATCAGGCAACGGCGGCTGGAAGATATCTCGCCAACTCACTTTGTCGTCGTCGTCCGGAAATGCCGCGTTGATTTCTTTCGCCTTTTGCTTGGCCGCGACAATTGGATTCGTCCAATCCTCGATGATCTCCGGCCAAACTTCCCCCCACTCCATTCCGCGCTCTTGCATCCGTCGTCGCGGGCTCGTTTGTCGACCAACATCGCGGATCATGTCCGCCGTTGCATCCTCCACGGGCTGGATGTACGGCCATGATGGCGGCTGCCACCAATGGGAAAAGATGTCGACCTTCGCTCTGCCGATTTTTCCCGACTTGATGATTCGTCGAATGTCGGCTTCCCGCTCCGCTCGCTTGAGCAGCTTGAATCGCATGTATGGAACGTGAAAGCGAGTAATCAGACGGCGCTGGTTGCGCTTGAACCCGCTTAGGGCCATGTTCCAAGCACCTCGCCACCCCGAAAAATTCGTTTGCTTGCCGTCCATGAACACGGCAATCAGCGGCATGCCCAGATTGATGCCGATATACGTCGCAAGCGTTTCCATGTGCTGGAAATGCTCCGCATTCGGAATATTTGGAGAAGTCATGGTGATCGTTTCGCCTGGCAGCGCATTCAGCACCGAACCAGGGGCAACCGCGCGAAACTGATTGTTGGCGGCCGTCGCTTCGTCGACGTATTTTTCGTCGGTGACATCGGCACCAACGCTTAGCTCCGCAGCCAGATAACGCGCGTCGAAGTCCTTCTGGCGAGTGCGAACAAACGCAAACAGGCTGGCCGCCCGC
>CAZGMU010000388.1:2308-4588 GCA_964526975.1 uncultured Planctomycetaceae bacterium | reverse complement strand
ACTACGACCTTCCTGCTCCGACAGTTCGGCAAAAACTACTTTGCAGTTCTCCTGGAAGTAGCGCTAGTGGTCTATCAGCTCTGATTGGATGGTAGCTGAATTCGCAAGAATTCGGTTCTGACCGTACGGGCCGGACTCTTGCGAGTCCAGCTACCCCCATCCATTCACCACTGACAGACTACTAGCGTGGAGTTGGGAATGGAGAGTGCGGAATTTGGAGACTTTGTGCTGAGTAGTGGTTGGTGTTGCGATCGGTTATTTTGAGGGGCATGTCGATTGGGGATATTGAGATTGTTTGCTGTCCTGCCCAGATGCGAGGCGAAGCGCTCGCTCTTGTCTTATGCGAATTAGCGCCGAGTTTGCGGTGCGAGATAGCCGGCGTATTGCTCGATGAAATCGATCCGGCGGCGCTGGCGGACGAGTTGCTATTTGTCGCACGACGTGGATCAGAGGTCTGTGGCGCGGCTTGGGGGCAACGGCAATCAGGAAATGTTGTCGTGCTCTGGCCGCCCCAGCTTGTGCCTGGCGAGGATGCGGCAACGGCATACGCGCTGGCCGAGGCGGTTACCATGGCCAGCGACCAGACCTCGGCCGAGATGATGCAGGTCTTTCTGCCTGCGCCGGCTGCCGAGACGATAAAAGTTTTGCAGCATGTCGGATTTCGTCATTTTGCGGACTTACGATACCTGGCGGCCGAGTTGCCGCAATTCCCGCCGGCTGCGCCGCCCAGCGAGCTGAAATTTGTGGCTTACGACGATACTCAGCGTGGGCGGCTGATGGAACTGGTCGCTCGAACGTATGAGGGAACGCTGGACTGTCGCGAGCTGGATGGGGTGCGCGATTTGGAGAATGTGATCAACGGCTATCAAGCGTCTGGAGTGTTTCGGCCGGAGAATTGGTTATTTGTACGGCAGGAAGGAGCAGATGTTGGCGTGCTGTTGCTGGCCGATCATCCGCAGGCTCGGCATTGGGAGTTGATGTACATGGCACTTGTGCCAGAGGTGCGCGGACGAGGCTGGGGAAGGCAAGCTACGCGGTATGCGCAATGGTTGGCGCGCGGAGCCGGTGTCGAACGGATCGTTGTCGCGGTGGATGCGGCGAATTTTCCGGCGGTGCGGATGTACCGGGATTGTGGATTCGAATTATGGGACCAGCGCGCGGTGTATGTGCGGGTGGCAGCGAAACATTGTTGAGAAATGCAAGTACGCATCGCATTCGCGAAAGCGAATTGCAAGTAGGAATGAATGTTGTTGATTTCCTCGTGATTTTCGCGATGTCAATCGTCGGGAAAAAATTTTTTCTGAAGTGGCACGGTTGTTCGCAAACAATTTTTCCACGCGTGGTTGAGTGTGTGTGAAAAAAATTTTTTCGACGCGCCGACTGCCGCAACCTCAACGCAAACCGGAGGTTCGCGCGAATTGGTGCGCGGTTATCGACAACCTTTCAAAACATCTCGTTAAGACCCCTTTGACACGAGTGCTAGCAGGTATAAAATCGGCAACTCGCCTGAAGTTGATGCGTTGGTGTACGTGTGACTTGGGGCGGGAAATAAGTGACATTCAACATAAGTTTTTGGCGCGGTTGGGGTAGAGCTTGCGGTTGAGAATGGCATGATCCGTCGCCAGTCGCAGCTTACTCACCGGCCTTTTCTCTTGTTCGCGCAGGGGTTTCCAAGTGCGTGGCGGTGGCCGACACCGCCGGCGCGTTGCCACGAAGGTACGCGTGCGCTCGGGATATGCGCCGACGGAGCCAACAGGAAGTCGTCATGGAAGATTCACAGGTCGCGGCCGCTTTGTCGGCAGAGCTGACTCGACGAATCGGTTCGCAACGATTTGAGCTGTGGTTCAAGACGCAATCGCAGCGAACGATCGAAGGCAACTGCCTGACGATTCGCGCTGCCCATGCGTTTGTGCTCGATTGGCTTAAGAAGAACCTCTCGGACGACATTCGAGCAAGTTGGGAGGCGGTGGCTGGGCCGGAGGCGCGCGTTTTGTTTGTGGTGGGAGCAGTTGCAGAGAAAAGCAATAGTGTGGCTGTGCCGCAGGAGCGGGCCGCGAGTGCTTGTCAGGCTCCGCAGTCTCCAGTCGTTGCCGCCCGGCCGCAAGCAGTTAGCAAGCCGCTGAAGAGCGAGGCGTTGCCGGTCGGCGGAATGCAAGACCTTGCCTCGTTTGTCGTGGGAGCGAGCAACGAGTATGCATTCCGCTCGGCGGACCTGACGGGGCGTGGCCGGCAGCAGGCGTCGCCGCTGGTGTTGTGTGGGCCGTCGGGAGCTGGCAAGAC
>CAZGMU010000388.1:0-2298 GCA_964526975.1 uncultured Planctomycetaceae bacterium | reverse complement strand
GGCGATTGTTCGCGAGTATCGGCGCTATCACGTTGGGGCCGCAGCCGTTTACCTTTCGGCCGAGCAGTTTACCACCGGTTTTTTGGAAGCATTGCGTGGCAGCGGCTTGCCGAGCTTTCGGCAAAAGTGCCGGGGCGCGAAGCTGCTGGCGATCGACGACTTGCAATTCTTTCCCGGCAAGCGGCGAACGATCGAGGAGTTGCTTCACACGTTCGACACGATGGCGGCCGAAGGGCGGCAACTGGTGCTGGCCAGTGATCGCGGGCTTAGTGAATTGCGAGCGCTTGGGCCGGAGCTCGTCTCGCGGCTTTCGGGCGGGTTGATCTGTGAGATCGAGACGCCGGAGTTTGCGACGCGGGTTGGTATTTTGCGGCGGCTTCGCGACGAGATGGGCTTGGTGATCGAAGACTCGGTGTTGAGCATGGTCGCGACGCAGGTGACCGAAGGCGCCCGGGAGCTACGCGGGGCGCTTCATCGGCTCGAAGCGATGAGCCATGCGTATGGTGAGCCGATTTCGCGCGGCTTGGCCGAGCGGGCGCTCGCCGATATGGCTCGTCACAACACGCGGTCGGTGCGGCTGGCGGATGTGGAGAAAGTGGTGTGCGAGGCGTTTGGCATCGAGCCGACACAATTGCGATCGGATCGGAAGGGCCGCAGCCTGAGCGAGCCGCGGATGCTGGGGATGTGGCTCGCGCGGAAGTACACGCGAGCCCCGTGGAGCGAAATCGGCGAGTTCTTTGGGCGGCGGAGTCACAGCACGGTGATCTCGGCGCATCGCCGCGTGGAGAAGCTGATTTCGGATCGAGCGCAAGTTGGGCTTGCAAATCAGACGTGCAAGGTTGAGGACGCGATTCGGAAGTTGGAGACGGCACTGCGAACGGCGTGAGTAGAGGCGCCTTGTAGTCGTGCGGTGTGTGACCACGCCTTTCGCCGAGCCTCAGGGCGTGCCATCCTACGCCGTTAACCCTTTTTCAAAAGAGTCTCACGCAGAGGCGCTAAGGCGCAGAGAAATTGAACCACGAAGATACGAAGATCACGAAGAAGAAAGAGAATGAGCGGGTCTTTTTTACAGCCACTTCCAATATTCTTCTATTCTTCGTGCCTTGGTGGTTCTATTCATTCTTGTCTTTGCGCCTTCGCGCCTTTGCGTGAGATTATCTTTCGTCCGAGCCAACCGTAGAACTATGATTTCACGAATGGTTTGATTAGGAAAAGGGTTAACGGCGTAGGGTGCTACCCAGTCGTTCTATTTTTTAGGTTCTTAGGCGGCGGCACCTTTGCGACCGCCGCGGAGCGACTCGAACCAGTGTTCGGGCATCAGGCCCAGGGCGATGATGGCGAGTTGCGAGCCGGCAAACGCCAGCAGCCACATCGCCGTGCTGCTTTCGGACGCGCCGTAGGCGTGGAGACCGACGCCCAGTTCGTTGACGCCGAAGTAGGACCAGGTGGTGATGATGTTGCCGGCGACAACGAGGTTGGCCAGTCCTCTGCCTTTCACCATGCCGCCCCAGCGGGCGTGCAAAACGAGCGCGTTCCAGAGGACGATCATGAGCGCGCCGTTTTCTTTTGGGTCCCAACCCCAGAAGCGGCCCCACGAGTCGTCGGCCCAGAGGCCGCCGAGCACCGTGCCGATGAAGCTGAAGAAGATGGCGAAGCAGAGTGTGCCGTACAGGATGCGAAGCAGCTTGTGGCGACCGTCGGCATCGAGCACGGGGAAGACATGACCGAGCAGGATATAAAGGACGCCCCACAGGCCAGCGAGGTAGGTCGCCGAGTAGCCGAGGTTGACGGTGATGACATGCGTGGCAAGCCAGAACTGCGTGTCGAGCACGGCCTGGAGGACGATGAACGTGTCGCCGTCGAGTGAGAGATTGTAGGCGACCAGCAGTGTGAGGAAGCCGATCGTGGCGGCGGCAATGTTGCCGAGGCCGAGGTGGTAGATGCGTTCGAAGAGGAGCGCGAGGCCAACACCGGCCCAACCAATGAAAATCGCGGTCGAGTAGAGATTGGTGATCGGCGGACGGCCGGAGATGTAGATACGAGCAGCAAGCGCGGCCGTGTGGAGGATGAACGTGAACACGAGGAGCCACATCGAGGCGCGGCGCAGCGGTTCGCTCCAGCCGATCCAGGAGCAGACGCCGAGAACGAAAGCAATGACGTAGAGGACCTCGGCATAATAGAACGGGCTGAACTGGTTGAAGAAGACCTCGAAGTTGGTTTTCTTCTGGGAGAGGATTTCCGACTTGGCCAGGCCGGCCGACTGCCCGGCAGCGAGATTTGCGGCGAGCGTTTGCTCGT
>CAZGMU010000387.1:0-4607 GCA_964526975.1 uncultured Planctomycetaceae bacterium | reverse complement strand
CCTAGCCACAAAAAACACGAAAACCGCGAAAAGCAGATGCCTTGGGTGACTCTTGGCGTTTTTCGTGGCCAGAACTTAAAGAGCTCACGCAAAGGCGCTAAGGCGCAAAGAGTAAGAATAAGTAAGAATGGATTGAACCTCGAAGTACACGAAGGAGCTTTGAAGAAGCGGTGAAAAGGCTCTACTCGTTTCTCCTTCTTCGTGATCTTGGTGTTCTTCGTGGTAAATGCATTTTGTATTCTTTGCGCCTTAGCGCCTTTGCGTGAGAACATCGAAGGTTAACGGCGTAGGGTGCCACGCTACGCCGTTAACCATTTTTACAGAGGAACCGCAGATGAACGCGGATAAACGCGGATTGTTTCCAATCGATGACGGTAGTGCCGGATGGTCTTCACTTGCCTTCCTATCCGCATTTATCTGTGTTTATCCGCGGTTGCTTGTTGAGGCTTTCATTGGTAGTGAGCACGATGGGGCGGGGGCGAGGACGCCCCGGCTCGCGCGAACGAGTAGGCAGGCGCGGCGGAGGCAATCGCGGTGAGTGAAACGAAGAAACCACAAGCTCAATTGCGAGCGCCCAAGGTCATTCAAGATCCTGGCGAAGTGCCGCTCATTTTGTACTCGGATGTGCGAGCGCCGCTCGCCAGCCTGACGTTCCTGCAGCGCGCGCTCGCGCTCGCCGAATTAGCGATGATCGCCTACAACGACGAAGCCGAAGCTCAACGGGCCGCCCGCGCGATCGGCTTCGACGAGGCCGAGTTATTTGCGAACGACGGCTCGGAGGCCTACCGCTTTCGCAACGAGCACGACGTGGTGCTTGCCTGCCGCGGGACCGAGCTGACCGATTGGAACGATATCCGCGCCGATGCCAACGCCGTCATGGCCGTGCTCGGCGCGTTCGGCAATGTCCATAGCGGCTTCAACCAAGAAGTCGACGACCTTTGGCCACGATTGGAAGAACTGCTGCGCGGCGTTCGCCAACCAGTTTGGTTTTGTGGCCACTCGCTCGGCGCGGCGATGGCCACGATTTGCGCGTATCGCTGCGTGGCCTCGTCGATCGCCAAAGATCCGCAGGAGCTGCATACGTTCGGCTCGCCGCGCGTCGGCTGCAAGCGCTACATTCGCCACGCGCCGGTAATACATTACCGTTGGGTTCACAACAACGATATCGTCACGCGCGTGCCGACCGCATGGATGGGCTACAGGCATGGTGGCCACGAAGTGTATCTCGATCGCCATGGCCGCATCCGCAAGCTGACCGGCATCTTCCGCAGCCGCGACCGTTGGCGAGGCATGATCGGCGGCTTGTGGAAGTGGCGGGCCGATTTTCTGTCGGACCACAGCATCGGCCAATACGCAGGCCACATCGCCACGGCAGTGCAACAAGAGTACGCCGCGATGGCCAACAATCGAGGTCCGAAGTCTGTTGAAGATCTTGTGATTCCCGCCAGCAGCGAAGAACAAGCCTGCCAGGATTCGGCGTCGGCGACGCAGCAACGATTGAATGCCTAAAAACGGCATGCCGCCCGATGCCGTCGAACCTTTTTGACTTGATAGCCACAAAAAACACGAAAAGGCACGAAAAGTTTTTGGTGGCTTTTCGTGCTTTTCGTGGCAGCCTACTCTGCTCGTCTAACCTACGACTCTTCCGCAAGAGATTCGCGCAAAGGCGCTGAGGCGCAAAGTAAGGAATTGAACCACGAAGGCACGAAGATCACGAAGAAGAAAGAATGAGCAGGTCTTTTGCAGCCACTTCTAAAATTCTTCGTGCCCTTTGCCTTTGTGGTTTCATTTATTCTTATTTTGCGCCTTCGCGGCTCTGCGTGAGATTATATTCCAATACACTCTCGGGTAGTGATACCATTTGTGATTCGCTTCGCGGGCCAAGTTACCTGTGGGACGGGCAATCCTGTCTGTCTTTTGGAAATCGACGGACAGGATTGTCCGTCCTACGATCGAATGGTATCGCTGCCCGCTTTTGAACAGCTTCGCATTTTCGCGCTCGAACGCTTATATTGATGATGAGCCTGCCACGCGGTTGTGGTCAGCAGGCAAACTTCATCGTCAATCGAATATGAGCTACCAGGTAAACACCCGCTGGAGCGGCAGCGAGTCGATGCCCTCCGTCGACCGGATGCGCGAGATCCTCGCCGAGCTCGATGCCGGCGACGATGCCGAGCATCCCAGCGTATCGCTCGTGCATGACTCCGAATGGAGCATCTCGGCCTTTCCCGATGGGCTCGTGATCTGGGAGAACGCCGAAGAAGACGTCGCCTGCCACATGCTCCAAGTCAGCCGGATGAAAGTGCTTGATCTCTGGACACTGCTCGCCGAAGGACGAGTCGACACGATTCTCGGCGAACCGTGGATATTGGGATACGTTTAGTTGTGGATTGGGCTTCAGACCAACAATCTTGCAGCTCCGTAGGCCAGGCTCTGCCTGATGCCAAACTGTGCCGCAGGTAAGGTGTCGAAATATAATGATGAAGGCCGTCACCATTCACGATCTCAACGAACGATGCTTGGCGTTCGATTTGATTGATATACTCCGACTAAGCGAGCCAGAGGTAGCGGCGTCGTATTGGCGCATATCCGATGTGGAATGCTTGGGCGACTCGGCCCAAGAATTGGAAGGCTACAGCAATGCAAGCCAAGTGATCAGCGGCATCGAACTTTTGCGATTGTCAGCGAACGTGTATCAAGTGATCGATGGTGCCTTCAAGGCATATCGGCCAGACGCGGAACGACCGTGGCTGATCGTACGAGCGGTCGACAGCACCCTCTATGTCGTGGTGACGAACGACGAATTACTTCTTGATCGAGTACAATCACATTTTTCTGATGTTCGGTCTTCTCCTGATGACGTTTGTGACTACTAACGCTCCGATGTCTACTTCAAAGCTTCTGATCTACCTACTAGTGTTTTCCTCGTTCGTCCATATTGCGGTGGCAGCCGAGTGGAAAGCCGGCGTTGCCTCCGTCTCAATCACTCCGCAAGAGCCAATCCATCTGCTCGGTTATCCGAATCGGACTAAGCCGTTCGAATCGGTCGACCAGAATATCTTCACCAAGGCCCTCGCGATCGAAGACAGCCAGGGGCATCGCGGCGTAATCGTCACCTCCGACCTGGTCGGCTTTCAGAATGCGTACACAGCGGCGATCTGTGAACGTATTTGCGAGCGCACAAAGCTCGAGCGTGGGCAGATCATTCTCAACGCTTCGCACAATCATACCGGCCCGCTCGTCAGCCTCGACCCAATGAAGCAGGGCAACCTGGCTCATGGCAGCATGACCGAGGCGGAGGCCGAGCGTACGGTTAAGTATAGCCGCGAGTTGCAAGATAAGATCGTAAAGTTAGTGGACGATGCGCTGGCCGACTTGCAACCAGCCCGGTTGTCGTGGGGCACGACTAACGTCGGCTTCGTGATGAATCGCCGCGTCGGGAAGCCGGGCGCGATTTCAATGGCCGCCAACCCGCAAGGCATCGTCGATCGCACGGTGCCGGTGCTGAAGATCGCATCGCCCGACGGCAAGCTACGCGGCGTGTTGTTCGGCTGCGCGTGCCATAACACAACGCTCACGTCCGATCACAATCTCATTTCGGGCGACTACGCCGGCGCTGCCCAGGAGCTGTTGCAACGCAAGTACCCCGGGACGGTCGCCTTGTTTATGAGTGGCTGCGGCGCCGATGCCAACCCCGAGCCGCGCGGCGGGCTGGATCAGGTCCGGCAGCATGGCGCCGAACTCGCCGACGCCGTAATCCACGCGCTCGACGGCAAACTCACTGAACTTCACGGCCCACTCCACACCGCTTACCAAGTCATCGATCTGCCGCTGCAGCGGCTCACGAAAGACGACATCGACCGGTACCTCGCGCTCGGCAATGTACAATCCATGATGGCCGTCCATCTGAAGCAACTCGTCGATAGCGGCGGCAAGCTGCTCGAAACGTACGGCGCACCGGTTGCCGTGTGGCGATTCGGCGATGGGCTGACGCTTGTCGCGCTGCCGGGCGAAGGCGTGGCTGGCTACGTGCCCTTGATCCAAGAGCGGCTCAAAGGCCGGCCGCTGTGGATTTCGAGCTACAACAACGACTGCTTCGGCTACCTACCGACCGCCCAGATCGTCCGCGAAGGAGGCCACGAAACGATCGGCGTCACCGTCTGGCTGTGGGGCAACCATCTGGCCGAGCGAGCCGGCTTCTTTCGTGAAGAGGTAGAACGGACGATCGTCGATGCGGTGGCTGAACTGGCAGAGTAGTACTTCCTGCGTGAGTCAGGCTGTGCTTGACCTGCGAGCTATATAGCCGACCCATTTGGGGTCGGTTCTTGTCCGTATGTTCGTCGAATCAACCGACCCAAAATGGGTCGGCTATGTGAGCATCTTGCTTTGTCAGGCTGAAGCCTGAGCTACTTGTTTAACCAGCCTAGCAGCAGGCTGGCCCAGAGCATCGCGACGTTGCAGAGTGGGTCGATCGATGTTTTGCGGGTGACCCACTCGACGCCGTGGTCTTCGACCTTGGCCACTTCTATTTGCTTATCGATGTACGACGATGCCCGCTTCGCACCGGCGACGAGCTCGGGCAGGGCAGGGTGGGAAGGCGACAGTTG
>CAZGMU010000386.1:0-4610 GCA_964526975.1 uncultured Planctomycetaceae bacterium | reverse complement strand
CGCACCATGATCTCCGGCGAACTGCCCACGAGCGTACAACTTGGCGTTCGCAAGAAGAACATGAATGGGCTGGGGTTTACCACCCGCAACGTGCGATACAGCTCGAATGGATCGGTTGAAAACGGGACGGCAAGTCGCTGGCTGATCACGACCTGAAAGATGTCGCCGGCTTTGATGTACTCGCTGCACTTCCGAACCGCGTCTTCGAACTGCGGCTTTGTGAAGTTTGATTGATATTTAACCTGGGGCTCGCCGTGTGTATCGATGTCGACGGGTGTAAGTGAATCGGATGTTGCCGACAGTTTTTCAACGAATCGATCGACTCGCCGACAAGCATCGGCATACGCTTTCTTAAGATCGCCCTCTGGCTTTGCCAGTACGACGACAATGGCGGTCTTCTGTACGTTGTCGAATACGATCATGTGATCGTAAAACGCGAACGACAGATCGGGCAGTTTGCGATCATCCTGCGGAGCGTTCGGTAGATTTTCTACATAGCGCACTGTATCGTAGCCCGCATACCCCACGGCCCCACCAACGAATGGCGGCAATTCAGGCAGCTTGGCCACGCGGAATTCCTTCAGCTTTTTTCGTAGCGAATCAAGAGGATTGGCTGGTTTGCTGCCAACCAGGTTGGCTGAAGTGACCTCCATAAATGGCTCAATGGCAAGAAAGCTATACCTTCCCACTTTCTCGCCACCAATCACGCTTTCAAACAAGCACGCGCTCCCGCCATCGTCGAGCTTGTGAAACGCGCTCACCGGCGTTAGCACATCGCTCAACACGCGGCGATACACCGGCACATAATCAGCCTCGGCGGCCAGCCGGGAAAAAGTCTCAAAATCGGGATAGTGAGCCATGTCTACCTGGTCTTGCGGTCGCGAGTAGAAGCCCTGCTATCGTACCATGCCTGTGATGGTCGCGGCGAGGTTGACCCACCATATCTATCGTATTGTGGCATAACAAGTTACCTGCCCGGGCAGCAACATCGCTTCATCTTGACACTAGGGGGGCTATCGATAGAATCCCACTAGTGGTCTGTCAGCCCTGATTTGATGGTAGCTGAATTCGCAAGAATTCGGTTCTGACTATTGGGCCGGACTCTTGCGAGTCCAGCTACACCCATCAATTTGTCACTGACAGATCACTAGCTGCATTTGCTTTCCCGCTGCCCTGCCCACTTGTGCCTCACTCTGAGGTATTAAGGTGTATTGCAAGAAAGGTGCTTTGAGCTGCGCATTGGTTCGCGCGGCCACGAGTTACGAACATGAAATGTCAAAAGTGCGATAAACCGGCCACGTTCCACATTACCGATCTGGTCGATGGCAAGCCGAACGAGCTGCATCTCTGCGAAGAGTGTGCGCACCAGTTTCTCACGCCCTCGTCCGACGAAGCCTCGGAGGTCATGCCCGCGATGGCCGGCCTCTTGGCGCAGCACCTGGCCGTCGGCGAAACGGCCGAAGAGCTGGCTCGACTCGATCAGCGCTCCTGCCCCGTCTGCGGCATCACCTTCTTGGAGTTCCGCAAGCAGGGCCGCCTTGGTTGCCCACACGACTACATCAATTTCGCGCCCGAGCTCGAGCCGTTGCTCCTTAATATCCACGGCGAAACCCGCCACGTTGGCAAGGTCCCCAAGTTCTGCGCCAGCGGCGCCGAGCAGCAAACGCAACTTATCCGCCTCCGCCGCGAAATGAAGGATGCCATCGCCGCGGAGGAATACGAACAAGCCTCCAAGCTCCGCGATGAAATCCGCGCGATTGAGCAAGCCCGCGACACGCCAAAGGAATAGCTGCCACGAAAAGCACAAAAAGACACAAAAAAATCTAGGCTCGGAAACAGATACTGGCGACACACTTTAAATTTTTGTGTCTTTTCGTGCTTTTCGTGGCTAACCTTTTTCCCCGATTGCGGTACCAAGCAACTAATAATGGACTTTTCAGATCTCAACCTGCAAGAGTTAGCTCAAACCAGCGGCGAATGGCTGCGCGGTTCCGGCCCCGAGTCGGACATCGTCATTAGCAGCCGCATCCGCCTGGCCCGCAACCTGGCCGACTTTCCCTTCATTTCCCGTGCGACCGATACCGACCGTGCCGAGATCGGAAAAATCCTCCGCGGCCGTATCGAAAAGCTCCACGAGCAAGGCAAATTCACCGGGCAGCTAATCTACGTCGATGTCAGCGCCTTGGAAGCGGTTGACCGCCAGTTC
Organism: uncultured Planctomycetaceae bacterium; assembly: GCA_964526975.1. Taxonomy (GTDB): domain Bacteria; phylum Planctomycetota; class Planctomycetia; order Pirellulales; family Lacipirellulaceae; genus JABDGM01. Next base: position 2,404 of record CAZGMU010000386.1, on the reverse strand, counting down.
CTCGTCGAACGCCAGCTTATCAGCCGCGAACTGGCAGACGCCGAGGGGGCCCGCGCTGTTCTCCTCGATCAGCGCGAGCAAACGAGCGTCATGATCAACGAGGAGGACCATCTTCGCATCCAGGTCCTCAAAAGCGGCCTCGACCTTGGTGCCGCGTGGGAGCAGATCAACGAGCTGGACGATCTGATCGAAGCCCGAGTTACTTACGCTTACAACGACCGCTTCGGCTATCTGACCGCCTGCCCGACGAACGTCGGAACTGGCCTGCGGGTGAGTGTCATGCTCCACCTGCCGGCTCTTGTGATCACCCGCCAGATCGACAAGGTTTTCCGCAGCCTGCAAAAGATCAACCTCGCCGTCCGCGGGCTGTACGGCGAAGGTTCTCAGGCCCAAGGTGACTTCTACCAGGTGAGCAATCAGGTCACCCTCGGTCATAGCGAAGAAGAACTTACCAAAAAGGTGGCCGATGTTGTGCCTGTTTTGATTGACTACGAGCGTAAGGCTCGCGATTTCCTCATCCGCGAAAGCCAAGAGACGCTCCACGACCGCGTCAGCCGAGCGTACGGTATCCTGCGCACAGCGCAAACGATCAGCTCCGAAGAAACCATGCACCTGCTCTCAAGCCTGCGCATGGGCGTCAATCTCGGCCTGATCCGCGACGTGGAAATCCCCACCGTCAACAAACTCTTCGTCCACACGCAGCCGGCCCACTTGCAAAAGCTGACCGGAATGGAACTCGACTCGTCCGACCGCAATATCGAGCGAGCTGCCTATCTTCGCCGGCATTTGAGCACCGACGGTGGGGCTGGGCACAATTAGCTTCGATTCTAGCTGGCGGGGATTGATTGCTGCATCAGATGTTTATAATAAATCTCTGGTTGCAGGGTGCTTGAAATCTTCGTTTTAATTGCAAGGGAGTCAATCATGCAGATGCGTGCGATTGGCGTGGTTGCCTGCTTACTCATTGTGCAGGCTGGTGCTCGTGCAGAGAGCATACCGCTCATCAAGTTTGATCCCGGTGTTAGTGGCACATTTGTCGAGCCTGCCAATAATAAAACCTGGGGTTATTCATTTTACGTAACAACGCCAGTGACGGTTACGCATCTTGCGTGGTACGACATGGGAGGCGACGGCCTTTCGCATTCTCATCAAGTGGGAGTATGGAAAGATACTTCTGGCATATCGCAAGCGAATTGGCCGACCACTCCTTGGCCAAGTGGCAATATGCTAATGGCTTCCGCGATTATCCCGGCCGGGACGATCGCAGAACTCAGCGGACCTTGGCGCCGAGTTCCAATTGTTCCCGTCACGCTTGGCGTGGGAGGATACTCCGTCGGCGGCCAGAACAATGCCTCGTCGACAGACGACATGGTCTATAAATTGTTCGGAGCGTTCGGCACATCGTATCCAGCGCTGATGGACAGCCGTGTTTTAGCTGGTTCGTTTACCGACAACACATCTGGAGCTGATGGCTTTTATGCTCCCGGTACAAACGGTTCCGGTTGGTATCTGGCCTCCGGGACTGAAACAGGGGCGACGCTGTTCTTGGAGGCTATTCCGGAGCCAAGTAGTTTGGCTCTTTCATTAGCTCTCGTCGGCATGTTAGTTGGCTCAGCGCGATCTCGCCTTCGATCAATTACCCATGTCCGCTGATTTCATTCCGCGCGAAAGGCCGACTAAGTGTACTGCATGGGTGAGGATTCGATAGCGGCTTGCTTCCCTCCACAAAATTAGCTGCTAATCCTCCGCCCTGCTCCCATCCCACACATACGCACGATCTTCGGATCGAACTGCCCGACGATCTCGACCAAATCTTCCTGCGCCGCCATCACCTCGCGAATGTCCTTGTAAACCCCCGGCACTTCATCCGACCCAGCCGCCAAAACATACACGCCTTTCGCCTCCAAGTCTTTCCGCACGGCGTTAAACCGATACATGTCGTTTGCTTTCTTGCGGCTCATTCGCCGGCCAGCCCCATGCGAAGCCGAGTGGAAGCTCTGGGGGTTCCCCAGTCCACGCACGACGAATGCCGGGTCGGCCATCGTGCCGGGGATCACGCCCAAAATTCCCGCTCCCGCCGGCGTTGCTCCTTTGCGGTGCACAACTAGCTCCCGCCCTTGGTGCCACTCTTTCCAGGCAAAGTTGTGATGGTTTTCCACACCGCCGAGGATCTCGGCGCCGACCAGTCCGGCTACCAGTCGGTGAATCACGGCATGGTTCGCGGCCGCGTACTCGCCCATCAGGTTCATGGCGGCCCAATACTCCTGGCCAGCTTCACTATCGAGACTCAGCCAGGCTAGTCGTCCCAGGTCTTGGTAGCGTTTAGGGAGAGCGGCTTGCGCAATCGCGCTGTACGTGCTGCAAACCGCGGCTCCCGCCCCGCGGCTGCCGCTGTGGCTGAGCA